>JAEZBW010000303.1 GCA_023426765.1 Bacillota bacterium | reverse complement strand
CCGTTACATCCAGATTTCCAGGATACCCTTCCTCACCATCCGCACTATGATAAAAAAGCTTTATGGTATTGTCACTTTTCTCCACGACCTCCCACAATACCTTGTCAAAGCCCTTCGCACCTCCATGCAGATGGTTGTTGCCATCATTTTTTAAAACCTGATATTTTTTTCCGTTCAGTTCAAATTCAGCATTTTCAATACGATTGGCAATCCTGCCGACAATCGCGCCGAAGAAGGGGCTCATTTTGATGGTATCTTCCAGAGTTTCACAGCCTAAAACCACGTCTTCAAGCTTCCCTTTGCTGTCGGGAACATATAGCGATACGATGATGCCACCGTAGTTTGTCACTTCAGCCTTCATGCCGTTACGGTTTTCAAGCGTATAAAGACCTGCTTCGGCTCCGTCAGGGGTTCTTCCATAAAGCTTCCTGTTATCCATGAGATTACCTCCAAATTCCATATTCTTATCTCATTATACTGCAATTTCCGGTGAACGCAAAGTACCGTTATGAGAGAATAACTTACCACAATCAGGCAGTTTTGCGCAGTGCTGTAACAAACCTGATATCTGTTTGTAAGTTTACATAATTGCGTCTCATGGTAAACTATAAATATCCGCCCTGGATAGCTGGTACTTTCAGGCGGATGCCCTGACACAAATGAAAAGGAACGGTGAAAAATGAACAAATTCATCAGGAAAGCTTCATTCGCTGCCGCTTTACTGGCAATGGGAATTGCGTCGGCCTCGGTCAGCCTGGCCCAGCCTGCCGCACCAAACCTGGACAGTGCAAGCAGTTGGGCGAAGGCAGAAATTGTAAATGCCTATGGAAATAATCTGTTAACTGAAAAGCTGCAGCTGGATTATCAAAAGAGTATTACGAGAGAAGAGCTATGTGAGCTTGTTGTCAAATTATTCGGGGAACTAACCGGAAATGCCGGCCCTGAAAATCCGAAAAATCCGTTTTCGGATACCGAAAACCCCAGCATCATTTCCGCTTACTATTTGGGTATTGTCAATGGCACCGGAGATGGTCAATTCTCGCCCAATAAAACAGCCACGCGAGAAGAAGTCAGCGTTATGCTGTATCGCACACTTCAAAATGCAGGCTTTAATTTAAGCAATGTAAAAAAGAATCAGACAGCTTTTTCCGATCGGCAGCTGATTTCCGACTGGGCGCAGGAAGCGGTGATCACTTTAAGGGCAGCCAATATCATTGACGGAATAGGTGACAACCTGTTCCATCCAAAAGGGACAACCTCCCGGGAGCAAGCTATTACACTGGTAAAAAGAATTTTCGCGAATTTCTCTGATGCGTATGTCGAGATCCCCTATAACGGTTCTGATACAAACATTTCACGCGGAGATTCAAGAAACCCTCAGCTCGCTCAATTAATGGCGCTTATCCCTCCGGAGATGGGAAAACCTTATCAATGGGGAGGTTCGGGGCCGGACAGCTATGACTGCTCCGGGCTGGTTTACTCCCTTTATGGGAAAATTGGTATATCCCTGCCGAGGGTATCGGTAGATCAGGCTTCTGCTGGAACCTATGTCGCCAGGGAAAATCTCCGATACGGTGACCTTGTGTTCTTTGCAAAGGACGGTAAGAAAATCAACCACGTTGGTATTTATGTAGGAAACGGCGAATTTGTCCATGCCCCTCAAACAGGAGATGTGGTGAAAAAAACAACCCTGCTGACAGGCTATTATAACAAATGTTATTATACCGCAAGAAGAGTCCTTCCCTGATTTCGGAGGAATTTATTTTTGCTCGGTTCCAGCTGCTCTTTTGAGGTGCAGGATATAAAAGTGAAATTGATCGTATGTTTTCGCTTTCTATATAGTCCTCATTGGAAATATTTATTTTTGCAGACAAAGTAATCTAAACATGCAGATAGTTTTTTCATATATTTCCTGTTATATTAGAATAGGGATTTTATGAATAAGTAAGCTCGTTCATCCAAAACTGAACATCAAGCGTTTTGTTGCTGTTCAGAGGTTCTGCGAAATTAGGTGTATCCAGCAGCAAAGGGGCTATTATGAAAACTTTCTGGTTATTGGCCTATCTTGTCAATTACATCCTGCTTATCATTTTTGGTGTAAAAAAAATGAGGGACGGCAGTTTTGCTACAAAGGTTCTGCTTGCCCCCATTCTTTTATTGTTCTATCTTGCCGGAAACAGAGCACCGGAAATTCCGGTTATTTTCGCTCTTTCATTCTGCCTTTTGGGTGACATACTCCTGGAATATCCACATTTTTTCCTGCCAGGGTTATTATCATTTTGGGTAGGGCATGTATTCTATGGCATATGTTTCTTATCCGACATTGCTTCAGTTTCTCTCCTCCCCTGGTGGATATATCTTTTTGCCCTTCTCTATGCCGCCGGTGGCATTGCCTTATGTACCAGGCTTACGATACCTGATAAAAAGAAGAAGGCTGCGGTTTCTATATACTGTGCGATTATTCTGTTCGTAAGCTTTTTATCTCTGCTTCGGGCAGGGAGTGTTACAGGATACAGCTTCTGGATGGTGTTTGTGGGGACGCTGTTTTTTATCACCTCTGATTCCATTCTGGCTTATAACAGGTTTCAAAAAAGAACCCGCAATGGCACAATATGGGTGATGGCAACCTATGGCATCGCTCAACTGATGATTATTCTGGGGCTGTGAACGGGAACCTGCTTCCCGCGATAGCAGCAAAATCAGTCATGCCGCTGTTCAGATGCTGCTGGTCTATTTCAAGTGCCTGAACTGGGGCAGGTAATTCCTGTTCGCCATAAACATTTCATCCACCATGGCTTTAATTTCGCCAAGGCTTAATACAGCCGAGGTTAACGGATCGAAGCATATGGCATGGAACACCTTCCGGGGATCCCCCTCTAAAGCTCCTTCAACAGCCAGCTCCTCGCAGCGCGCGCTGGTGTTAATCAAAACAGCAAGCTGCTCGGGCAAAGCGCCGACGTGCACAGGGCTAAGCCCCCTTTTGGAGGCCAAAACCGGAACCTCGACACAGCATCCCTGCGGCAGGTTGTCGATTAAACCATTGTTTCTGACATTGCCGTTGAATTCGAACAGCGTGTTGTCGCCGAACATCGCATTGAATATATACGCTGCATATTCATGTCCCCTGTTCAGATCGATGCTGTCCTGGGAGAACCATTGCTGAATCTCATCCTGCCACGTGTCTTCACGCTTCAGGTAATCGTCCAGAATATATCCATAAACGCCCGGGTTCCATCCGGTGCCATGGGTGCAGTATTTTTCTATCAGATCGGGCCTTTTCCTGAACCATGCATTATATTCCGAGTTATGACCGCTTGATTCGGTTACATAATAGTCCAAATGCAGGAACATTTCGTTCCGCACGATTTCCTCGTTGTAGATCTCCGGTTTTTTTACCGCTTCCCGAATCAGCGGGTACGCATCGCGGCCATTCCATTTGTAATCCAGGTAGAATGCCTGATGGTTGATACCGGCGCATAAATAGGTGATCTCTTCCATAGGAGCGCCAATCCATCTGGCCAGCATTTCCGCCGTACCCTGCACGCTGTGGCACAAACCCGATATGGTCAGATCCGCGAACTTGCCCTGCATAGCCCTGCAGAGCATGGCCATGGGGTTCGTGTAGTTCAGAAACACAGCGTTCGGGCAGTACTTTTCAATATCCGAACAGATGTCCAGCATGACCGGTATGGTTCGAAGGGCTCTGAAAATTCCCGCAGGCCCCCGGGTATCACCGACATTGATGTCCACTCCGTACTTTTTCGGTATTTCAACGTCATAACGCCAGA
>JAEZBW010000297.1 GCA_023426765.1 Bacillota bacterium | reverse complement strand
GTGTGAGGTCGTTGGTACCAAAGGAGAAGAATTCCGCTTCGGTGGCAATATCGTCGGCAGTAATGGCGGCTCTCGGGATTTCGATCATGGTGCCGACCAGATACTGAAGGGTTACGCCGGCTTCTTTAATAACTTTGTCCGCAGTTTCAACAACGATATTCTTCACATATTTCAGTTCTTTCACTTCACCGACCAGCGGGATCATGATTTCAGGAATAACATTCATTCCGGCTTTATTCACATTGATTGCAGCTTCAATGACCGCTCTGGTCTGCATTTCAGCGATTTCAGGATAAGAAACCGCCAGACGGCAGCCCCTGTGACCCATCATCGGGTTGAACTCATGCAGATCGGCAACGATACCTTTCAGTTCAGCTGCGGTCATGCCCATTTCCTTTGCCAGCAGCTCGATATCTTCGGCATCCTGCGGAAGGAATTCATGCAGCGGAGGATCCAGGAAACGGATGGTTACCGGGTATCCCTTCATTTCTCTGAACAGGCCTTCAAAGTCTGCACGCTGCATCGGAAGCAGCTTATCCAGAGCCTTCTTTCTCTGTTCAACGGTGCGTGCTACAATCATTTCCCGCATTGGGCCGATTCTGTCGCTGTCGAAGAACATATGCTCTGTACGGCACAGACCGATACCTTCTGCGCCAAACTTCAACGCCTGGGCTGCATCAGCCGGCGTGTCGGCATTGGCTCTGATCTTCAGTGTACGGGCTTCATCCGCCCATTGCATCAGGGTGGCGAAATAACCTGTCATCTTCGGAGGCTCGGTGGGTAATTGCTCCCCATAAACATTTCCGGTAGAACCGTCCAGGGAAATCCAATCCCCTTCATTGTACCGTGTTCCGTTTTTATCAACGAAATATTTTTCTTCTTCACGAATCTTAATCTCTCCACAGCCGGCAACACAGCAGGTTCCCATACCACGGGCAACAACTGCCGCGTGGGAGGTCATACCGCCGCGGGCGGTCAGGATACCCTGTGACACATGCATGCCTTCGATGTCCTCCGGAGAAGTTTCAAGACGGACAAGCACCACCTGCTTAACTCCTGCCTGAACAGCTGCCACAGCTTCTTCTGCCGTGAAATAGACCTTACCGGTAGCAGCGCCGGGAGATGCGGGCAAGCCCTTAGCAATCACTTTTGCCGCCTTCATGGCTTTGGGCTCAAACTGAGGATGCAGCAGCGCATCCAGCTGTTTCGGATCTACCTTCATCAGGGCTTCGTCTTTGGAGATCATGCCTTCGTTCACCAGATCTACCGCAATTTTTAATGCTGCAGCAGCGGTTCTTTTACCATTTCTGGTTTGAAGCATGAACAGCTTCCCGCGTTCAATGGTAAATTCCATATCCTGCATGTCACGATAATGGCCTTCAAGCTTGTTGGCAATATCGACAAACTGTTGGTATGCCTGGGGATTTGTATCTTTCAGCTGATCGATGGACTGCGGTGTGCGAATACCGGCAACAACGTCTTCGCCCTGTGCGTTCATCAGGAACTCACCGAACAGTTTCTTTTCACCGGTTGCAGGGTCTCTGGTAAATGCAACGCCTGTGCCCGAATCGTCGCCCATATTTCCGTAAACCATTTCCTGCACGTTGACAGCCGTTCCCCAGCTGGACGGAATATCATTCATTCTTCTGTAGATAATCGCCCTTGGGTTGTCCCAGGATCTGAAAACGGCCTTAATGGCTTCCATCAGCTGAACTCTGGGATCCTGCGGGAAGGGCTCTCCCTTTTCCTTCAGATAAAGGTCTTTAAATTGGAACGCCAGCTTTTTTAAATCATCGGCATCCAGCTGCGTGTCATTGGTAACCCCTTTATGTTCCTTCATGGCATCCATGATGGCATCAAATTTAACCTTTTTGATCTCCATAACCACATCGGAAAACATGGTGATGAAACGCCTGTAGCTGTCATATGCAAAACGGGGATTGTTCGTCAGCTTTGCCAGTCCTTCAACCACGGTGTCATTCAGGCCGAGGTTCAGAATTGTGTCCATCATGCCGGGCATGGAAGCTCTTGCTCCTGAACGTACCGAAACCAGGAATGGGTTCTGGGGATCCCCGAACTTTTTGCCTACAACCTCTTCGGTTTTTGCAAGGCTTGCATAGATCTCATCTTCGATTTCCTTCGCAACGACCTTGCCATCGTCATAATAACGTGTGCAGGCTTCGGTAGTGACCGTAAAGCCCCTTGGCACCGGCAGGCCGAGCCCGGTCATTTCCGCAAGGTTAGCGCCTTTTCCGCCGAGAAGGTTCTTCATCGAGGCATTGCCTTCCTTAAAAAAATAAACATACTTTGCCATATATATCTCCTCCTATGAATTTCAATAAAAAATCATGGATTCTTTACCATTATTGTTGTTCTAAGTATTGCCGCAAAGCGTTCCAACCATTCCTCCGGTTATTGTATACAGAATACGGTGCTGAAAAGCCGCGGTTTAGCCAATATGTACCTGAACCCGTAACAATCATAGCATATCATTATAAGGCTGTAAACCTATGAAGCATGAAATTGCTACAGAACCGGGGTTAAAACAGAAATGCAATAACTGAACAGTTGCAGGCCTTTTGTGCGAATGAAGATGAAATTCCGCCGGATTCTGAGTAAGGCGGGGAAACCCCGTCTGCTGCTAAGTCAATAAAAATAGGGATGAGTAATTGAGTCATCAGGGGATGCGTCGTTGAGTCATTAGGGACGGTTCTATTTGACTCAAAATAGAGCTGTCCCCTCTGACTCACCCCTGACTCAGACTTAAAAATCAAATTTACCGTTGAAATAAGAATCCAGTTCTGCGATCGGAATGCGTACCTGCTGCATCGAATCTCTTTCACGGATGGTCACCTGCTGATCATTCAGAGAATCAAAATCGAGGGTAACGC
>JAEZBW010000484.1 GCA_023426765.1 Bacillota bacterium | reverse complement strand
TTCCATGGCAACGCCGTCACGTCGTCGTGACGCGGCGGCGTTGCCCCTTGAAAAAAATCGGAAATCCGCAATAGTGGTTCCGCCCGGCCCGGGATGGCCCAGCCGCCCGGGAACGGCGCGCGATTTTTTTTCGCCAGCGCGCCTCTCTGGTCCGCGCTTTGCCGCGCGGGACGCTGTTCATTTTCGTCAACCAGGTAGCTGCCATCCCTTGGAAAAAGGGAGAAAGGGGGCGCGATGGCCGTTGTCGGCGTGGATACCGGCGGCACGTTTACCGATGTCATCTGTTGGACGGACGACGGTTTTGCCGTGGTCAAGCTGCCGTCGAGCCCGGACAATCCGGCCCGGGCCGTGCTTTCGGGTCTGGCCCGGCTGCCTGTGCCGGCCCGGCGCGTCATGCACGGCTCCACCGTGGCCACCAACGCCCTGCTCGAACGCCGGGGCGCGGTCACGGCCTTCGTCACCAACCAGGGTTTTGAGGACATCATCGCCATCGGCCGCCAGAACCGACCGGAGCTTTACGATCTGGCCAGCCGCAAGGAGCCGTGCCTGGTGCCCGAGGCCTTGCGTTTCGGCGCGCCTGGGCGGGTGAGCGCCGAGGGCAAGGTGATTGAGGAGCTTTCCGCCGAGGCCATCGGCGATCTCGTGGCCCGGGTGGTCGCCTCCGGGGCGCGGTCCGTGGCCGTGTGCCTGCTGTTTTCCTTCCTCAAGCCCGAGCACGAGCTGCGCCTCGGCGAGGCCCTGGTCGAAGCCGGGCTGTCGGTGTCGCTGTCCTCGGACATCCTGGCCGAATTTCGCGAATACGAGCGGGCCGCCACCACCGTGGCCAACGCCTACGTGGCCCCGGTCATGGCCGGTTATCTCGGCGATCTGGCTGCCGGCCTGCCCGAAGGGGCCGAGCTTTGCGTCATGCAGTCCAGCGGCGGCCTGATACGGGCCGAGACCGCCCGGCGTGAACCCGTGCGCACGGTGCTGTCCGGCCCGGCCGGCGGCGTGGTCGCGGCCCTGGCCATGGGCAAGGCGTCGGGCTTCGACCGGCTCATCACCTTTGACATGGGCGGCACCTCCACCGACGTTTCGCTTTTGGACGGCGCGCTGTCCATGGCCGCCGAGACCGAGCTCGCCGGGCTGCCCATCAAGACGCCCATGCTCGACATCCACACCGTGGGCGCGGGCGGCGGCTCCCTGGCCCGCCTTGATGCCGGCGGAGCCCTGGTGGTCGGCCCCGAGAGCGCCGGAGCCGATCCCGGCCCGGCCTGCTACGGCAAAGGCGACGGGCTGACCGTCACCGACGCCAACTTGTTTTTGGGCCGGCTCTCCCCGGACCATTTCCTGGGCGGTCAGATGCCGCTTTTCCCTGAGCGGCTGCCGGAACTGTTCACGGCCCTGGGCGCGGCCGGCGGCATGACCGCCGTCGAGGCGGCCGAGGGCGTCATCGCCGTGGCCGAGGCGGCCATGGAGCGGGCCATCCGGGTCATTTCCGTGGAGCGCGGCCACGATCCGGCCGATTTCGCCTTGCTGTCCTACGGCGGGGCCGGCGGGCTGCACGCCGTGGCCTTGGCCAGGCTTTTGGGCGTCAAAACCGTCGTCGTGCCGCGCCATCCGGGACTGTTCTCGGCCCTGGGGATGCTTTGCGCCGACGTCGTGCGCGATTTTTCCGAGACGGTCATGGCCGCTTCCGACAAAACCGATCTCATCGAGGTGGCCGGGCTTTTCGGCAACCTCGAAACCCGGGCGCGCCAGATCATGGCCGAGGAAGCCCCGGGCGCGCGCATGGTCCTGGAACGCCTGCTCGACATGCGCTACCAGGGCCAGTCCCACGAACTGCCCATCCGCTTCGTGGCCGACCCGTTCCTGGCCTTCCACAACCGCCACGAGGCGGTCTTTGGCTTCAAGCATCCCAAGGCCGTCATCGAGATCGTCACCCTGCGCATCCGGGCCCGGGTCATCACCGACAAGCCGCAGTTCACCGAGGCCGAGCGGCTGGTGGCCGGCGTGCCGGCCGAGGCGCTCCTGGGCTGGCGGCCGCTTGTCTGGCAGGGCGCGGAGCAGGTGGCCATGTGGTACGACCGCGACAAGCTGTTGCCCGGCAACACCCTGTCCGGCCCGGCCCTGGTGGCCGAGACCTCGGCCACGACCTTCCTGCCGCCCGGGGTGGCGGCCGAGGTGGACGGGTTCGGGAATCTGGTCATTGCCTGTTCGAAATTGGCGGAGTAATGCTTTTCGGGCTGCTTGTCGGCAAGGACTCATTGGCGCGAAGCGCGGAGTAACAGTGGCAAACGACAGCGAAGAGCAGTGGAGATATGATCGTGGCGGTACTGACAGTACCCGTCGCAAGCATCTTTGGAAGAAGGACGAGGCCGGCTTTCAGGAGTTCGGCGGAGAAATAGTGGGCAAGTGTCCTTGTTCCTTATCTGAGTCTCCTGATCTTCTTGTGACGCTGCTCAATGACGCCGTGTCGTCCGACAAGGTGCGCGGCGGGTCTCCGGTCAGGCTTTTTACTGTTCATGACGGTGTTGTCTATATTGCCCGGCAGACTGTGCCAGGCGTGTCGTACCATGGCTATCCGTGGAGTTCTTCCAACGGACAAAGACTCGATCCAGACGTACGTCAGGCGTTGGAGGAAAAGGCGAAGGAGAAGGGCTGCCTTGAAAGCTATCAAGAGTGGATGAAAAGTTATGGTGGATGAATGAATATTTTTGGAGATAAGGATAAAATAGCCTTTGGCGTAGCCGTTACGAAGGATGGTGACGCTGATTTCGTCTTGTGGTTGAAGGGGAAGCTTGTTTGGGGTCATGAAGATTCTGAGAAATTGTGTCCTGTGAAATGGTCCTGTATTAATTTTTTGTATGAACTTGGCGAGAATTACAATAGCATACTGTGCCGACAAGTATTTCCTGGTGGAATGATTCCACAGCTGACTGCTGGTAGTTATCATGTCTATCTGGAAAAGTATTTATCGGAAATCGACTCATGGAAGCGGCGTAATATTGAAAAAGAAGCTTCCAGATTTAGTGAGGAGAATAATCTTGCCGCGTGGTTTGATGGAATTTATGTCGATGAAGTGCTTCTGTTTCGTTTGGGTGCAGTTTCCATTGCGACTTCGGGAGATGATGTTGTTGCGATAACAACAGCGGATTTGAAGAAAATTATCGATGGACTGGGTGATTTTCTCTGCTCGGGGCTGGATGATACGGAGTACTCGCGACATGCGCTTGCCGCCTGGTCTCGCCGACATATGATTTCCGACGACGACCGGATTAGGCTGGCTGTTGGACATGACGTACCTGATGCTGTGATCGCATTGTTAAAGCAGAGAGTTGAAATCACCGATATTGGGCTTGACGAGGAGACGGAATTCGCGGTCGCTGCCAGGATGGCCTTGTCGGCGAGCGTGCCAATTGAGGCCATTCAGGAACTTTTTGAGATCATCGGTGGTGTCGAAAGGGGGGACTACGCCAAGCTTTCCGTGCAACGCTCTCGATTGGCTGTACATTGTAAGATTCCGGAAGAGGATTCGTATCTGGAGGGCTACCAGCTCGCGGATGCGGTCAGAAAGCGTCTTCATGCTTCTGATGTCATGTGTTTTCCTATAGAAAATATTGTCAAAGATGTGTTTGGCGTGAGTGTTTATGAAAAGAGATTCTACAGACTCATAGATGCCGTTGCTGTTTGGGGAAAGGTTCGTGGCCCGGCGATAGTCGTCAATAATACTGTTAATTCCAGAACCAGCACGGCCAATGGACGGCGGACGGCATTGGCTCATGAGCTCTGTCATCTCCTTGTTGATTATAGATTCGTATTACCTGTCGCGGAAGTCTTGTGCGGCAACACGCCAAATGAGATTGAGAAGCGCGCGAACGCCTTTGCGGCGGAGCTTTTGTTGCCTCGCCATATAGCTTTTCGCAAGGCTTTTATCGAAGAGAGAATTCAAGATGCAATCGATGAATTGACAAGTCAGTATAAAGTCAGTCGACGAGTTGTTATGTGGCAGATCTATAACCATCGGGATTTTTACGGGTTGCCTGATTATAAAGTCAAATACATCAAGAGAGGCCTTGAGCCCTATTTTCGTGATGTGAATGCCAAAGGATATTTCGTTGGACGTTAGTCAGTGTTCGCCTGTCTCTTGGGCAGAATTGGTTTTTTTTATACGGTATGCAGACTAACCTCGTCATCGGCACGCCGTGCTTCGGCGGTATGGTCACGGTGCCGTACATGCTCGCCATGATGAGCCTTAAGGACGTGCTCAACCGGGCCAAAACGCCGTTTCGGCTGCTCACCCCCTGCCACGAGAGCCTCATCACCCGGGCGCGCAATTCCATCGCCAGCGCCGTGCTGCGCGACGAATCGGCCACGCATCTGCTTTTCATCGACGCCGACATCGCTTTTGAGCCGCTGCTCGTGCCGCATCTGCTCGGCGCCGGCAAGGACGTGGTCTGCGGCGTCTATCCGGTCAAGGGACTCGCCCTCGACCGGGTCATGGCCCAGCCGGCCGGCACGCCGCCGGCCGTGGCCGAGGCGGCCAGCCTTGATTATGCCGTGAAGCTCAAGCCCGGCTGCCAGGTGGACGGCCAGGGATTTCTGGAAGTGGAGTACGCGGCCACGGGATTTATGTTGATAAAGCGCGAAGTGTTGGTGCGGCTGGCGACGGCCTACCCGGAACTGCACTACGGCTTTGCCTGCACCAACGAGCCGGCGGCGGACAATTTCGCCTTCTTCGACACCATGATCGACCCCGAGACGCGCAACTACCTCCCCGAGGATTACGCCTTTTGCAAGCGCTGGCGCGACATCGGCGGGAAAGTCCATGTGAGCGTGGCGGGCAAGCTCACCCATGTGGGGAGTAGGGCGTATAGTGGGGATTTTTCGGCTTATCTGGCGCGCCAGGGCGTGCGCCGCAACGGTTGACGGGACGGAGCAGCCATGAACATCACCCCGATCACCCTCGAAGTGTTCAAAAATAAATTCGCTTCGGTGGCCGAGGAAATGGGCGTCGCCCTGACTCGCACGGCCTATTCGCCGAATATAAAAGAACGCCGCGACTTCTCCTGCGCCGTGTTCGAT
>JAEZBW010000196.1 GCA_023426765.1 Bacillota bacterium | reverse complement strand
CTATGGAGGCTTTATAGCTTCGCGAATGGATAAACCGGCCGCAGCCGGGAAATTCATTGACACGAAAGGCAACATCCTTGGAGAACACAAGGGAATTGTTTATTATACCGTCGGGCAAAGAAAGGGTCTTGGCGTGACCTTCGGCAAGCCCATGTATGTCGTCCGGATTGATGCGCAAAACAATACCGTTGTGCTTGGAGAAGCCGGTGAGGAATACTCGCCAGGCTTGATCGCATCCGATTTGAACTGGATTGCGTTTGACAAGCCCAGCCCCATGCAGGTTCATGCAAAGGTTAGGTATTCTGCAAAAGAAGCGGATGCGAAAATAACGCCTCTTCACGACGGAACCCTCCGGGTTGACTTTCAGACTCCGCAGCGAGCTATCACACCGGGCCAATCGGTAGTTTTCTATGATGGGGATGTTGTTTTGGGCGGTGGTGTGATTGATAAGCAAATTGACTAAAGGTAAAAACTCACCCAAGACTTTTTCCGTTGATCTTCGTTCTTAATTAAAGCAGGGTTGATAATATATATCTGTGAGGTGTATGGATGAAGCTGACATTTCTAGGTGCAGCCCGGACGGTTACAGGATCCTGCCAAATGGTGGAGACCGGTAATACCAGAATTCTGATTGACTGTGGTTTATTTCAGGGGCAGGCAAAGGAAAACGCCATGAACGAACAGCCATTGCCGGTGAAGCCTGCCGATATCGACTATGTTCTGTTAACACATGCGCATATCGATCACAGCGGACGTATTCCCTGGCTTTATGCGAATGGTTTCAAAGGGGAAGTTGTCGCAGTAAAAGCCTGCGTTGACCTGTGTCGGTTACTGCTGCCGGACAGCGGCCATATTCAGGAGTTTGAAGCCGAATGGAAGAACAGAAAGCGTATGCGTGCTGGCCGAAAACCTGAAAAACCTCTTTATACAATGCTGGAAGCTCAGGAAAGCTTAAGGCTTTTCAGAAGCATACAATACGATCAGATGATTCAACTGACGCCGAATATCAGGGTTTGCTACAAAAACTCCGGGCATATGCTCGGATCGGCTTTCATAGAGGTTTGGACCCGTGAAAACGGAAAGGAAACAAAGCTTGTCTTTACCGGGGATATGGGAAATACCGATATTCCAATTCTGAAGGATCCCGTAATGATCTCCGAGGCCGATTATCTGATCATGGAATCTACCTATGGCGACCGTCTTCATGCCGATAAAAGAAGCAAGGCCGAGAAATTTCTGGATATTGTTCTCGAAACCCTGGACAGGGGCGGCAATGTGGTGATACCCTCCTTTGCCGTAGGTCGGACACAGGAAATCATTTATGAAATCAATAAGAACATGACCCAGTTTGGCGATAAGGTAAAGAAGCTGATGCATGTTCCCGTCTATATTGACAGCCCACTGGCCATCAGTGCCACCGAAGTATACAGGAAGAACCTGGACTGTTATGACGACGAAGCCCGCGGGTATATTGAAAATGGGGACAACCCGCTGGATTTCCCCAACCTTCATTTCACAAGAAGCGCGGATGAATCAAAGGCGTTAAATGAAATTAAGGAAGGCTGCATTATTATTTCAGCCAGCGGCATGTGTGAAGCGGGAAGAATAAAGCATCACCTGAAGCATAATCTTTGGCGTGAGGAATGCACCATTCTTTTTGTCGGTTACCAGGCTGAAGGTACTCTGGGAAGACGACTGTTGAACGGTGAAAAGAATGTTCTTATTTTTGGCGAGGAGATCAGTGTGAACGCCAGAATAGAAATGATAGACGGCTATTCCGGCCATGCGGATTATCTTGGGCTGCTGGATTGGATGAAGAATTTCAGCGGGCTTCCGAAACGGGTTTTCCTGGTACACGGGGAAGAGGAAGCTCTGTATGCGTTGTCAGACAGAATAAAGGAACAATTCGACATCGATCCGATTATTCCCTCCAGAGAAGAATCCTTCGTTCTGACGGCCGAGCGCGAAGAAAGCCGTGGTTTCGAAGAGACTGCCGAACAACGCTTCCGTTATCTTGAGCTTGTCAGTATCCTTGAAGACATCAAGGAAGGTATTGTGGATGTATCCGGAATGCTGCTGGAAGAGATGAAATCGGGAATTGATGACAGAAGGATCGACAGCATAGGGCGCAAGCTTCGAATTATGCAACGGGATATGGTGGATTTGCTGGAGTAGAAGCGTTGGTTTTTCTTGTGAAAAACCTTTCAATGTATTAGAATTAGGATAGAATGTTTTAGGGAAAAAAGGTATGCAGATGAACAAAGGAACCATCAGATTAATCATCAGAATCGTGCTGATCGCAGTGAGCGTTTATTTGCTTTTGCGGCTGAGTGTGTATTGCATCCCCTTTATCATCGCATTCATCCTGTCCAGCCTGATCGAGCCGCTGGTCAACTTCATGGAGAAGAAAATAAAAATCCCCAGAAAAATAGGTTCCGCCGTGTCCATCCTTCTGGTGCTATCCATCGTGGGCACCATTCTGGGGCTGATCATCACCCGGCTTGTGAAGGAAATCATCAATGTCTACAACCAAATCAATGAAATCTTCGGAAGTATGCAGCAGTTTATCGAAGCGATGATCGAAAAGGTCAACAGCATTTATATCTCGCTTCCCAAAACAATCAGTGATACGCTGGACCAATATTTTGCCGATGCCGCCAGCAATGCGAAGCAGCTTCTGGATCCCATCGTAAAGGGCGCGACCAACTTTACCATGAGCCTGCCCCAGGCCATGCTGTTTTTGGTGGTAACTGTTCTGGCCACATTCTTTATGACCAGTGACAGAAACAAAATCAGCTCATTCCTTGATAAGCAGATTCCGGGCCAGTGGATGGAAAAAACCCGCACCGTGATGAATAAGCTCTTTTCAGCCCTGTTTGGCTGGCTGAGGGCACAGTTAATCTTAATGAGCGTAACCTTTACCGAGTTAACGATTGCTTTTATTGTCATGAGGGTGGAAAACGGACTGCTGATTGCCCTGTTAATCGCAATTGTAGATGCCTTGCCGGTGTTTGGGGTAGGTGCGGTCTTAATTCCCTGGGGTCTCGTAGAGCTTCTATCGGCGAATTATCAGCGGGGATTATCGCTTTTGCTTTTATATGTCATCGTCATCGTGATCAGGCAGCTGATAGAACCGAAGATCATCGGGCAGCAAATCGGCATACACCCGCTGTTAACACTGTTTGCAATGTACCTCGGCTTGCAGATGTTCGGAATTCTGGGTATGATCGCCGGCCCTGTGCTGATGGTGATCATCAAGAGCATTCTGGGTGCCGTTATCAAGACAGACAGCTTTAAGAACTGGCTGCAAAGGACTTTCGGGCCTGGCCTGAAGCTTTCACCTGTAAAAAGGGAACCTGCCGTAAAAAAAGACTGATCACACTGACCGCTGCACATTACTCAATCCGGTTTCCCTGAAGCAGGTATCCCGATATTTTTTGGGTGTTAATCCGGTTTTCCTTCTAAAAACCTCAATAAAGTAGCTTTGGCTTGGAAAGGCGAGGATGGTTGCAATTTGCGAAGGAAGATAGTTTGAAAATTGCAGCATGTTCCTGGCCGTTTCTATTTTCCTGTCTTGAATGTACGCGGTAATGGTAACCCCCGTTTCCTTTCTGAAAAGCCTTGATAGGTAGCTGGGGTTCAGTTCTACATGCCGGGCAAGCTCAGTTATCGGAATTCTCTTATGAAGGTTGTTGTATATATAATCTACACACTTCTCGATCTGCCTGGAAAAAATCTGTTTTTTCCGGATTTGTTTCATTCTTTGGGTATAATCCATCGTCATCTCCGTATGAAGCCTGGAAATCTGCGCGATCGTTGTGCAGCTGTCTGCTTTTTGGATATAGATATCACTCAGACTGTATGCCGTCTCATGATCCATTCTGCCTTCGATGCAGTGCCTTGCAATCAATGCGGCCGTAACCACAAAATGATATTTCATGTTCTGCAGCGGATTATCCGACAGCTTTCCGAACCCGCTTTTCTCTGAAAATTCATTCCTGCACAATTGTGAAACCTTATTGACTTCACCGTTTTTTACAGCGATATAGAAGGCAAATTCAGGATAATACGGTGCGTGAAAGGCATTGTTTTCACGCATGATAAATTCCCTGTAACTAAGTTCTCTACCGGTATTCATGGTTTATATTTCCCCCTGGAAGCCTGCATCGGATTGAATCATTAATTTTATAAAAAAGTAAACAAAACGATATATTTGAATGTATAAAAATGATACCATGAAAGCACAAAGGGGGCAATAGGAATGAAAGAGTTCACAGGGTACATGAAAGGGATTAACCTGGGCGGCTGGCTTTCACAATGCATTCAGAGCCGGGAACACCACGAATCGTTTATCACTGAAGAAGATATCAGCCGGATTTCCCAATGGGGGCTTGACCATATCAGGCTTCCTGTTGATTACGAGATTTTCGTATCGGAGAACGGCAGTTATATCGAAGAGGGCTTCTTCTATGTGGATCGGTGCCTGGAATGGTGCAGAAAGTATCGGCTGAATATGATTCTTGATCTGCATAAAACCATGGGTTTTACTTTCGACGAAACATCGGATGCATTTTTTGAAAATCCTGCCTGTCAGGACCGGTTTGTTTCTCTTTGGGAGGAATTTGCCAGGCGGTACGGAAAGCATCATGAAAGAATGTCCTTTGAACTATTGAATGAAGTAGTAGATGAAAATGTATCGGAAATATGGAATGGGATCATAAAACGGACCATTCCCACCATCAGAAGGTATGCTCCCACGATAAAGATAATTGTGGGCGGAGTAAGAAACAACAGTGTCCTCCGGGTAAGTAAGCTTGAAGCACCATACGATGAAAACATTGTTTATACGTTTCATTTTTATGAACCTCTGATTTTCACGCATCAGTCCGCGTATTGGGTAGACAGGATGCCGGCGGATTTCACAACCGAATATCCGATGGATTTCGACACCTGTGTTGACGAAACCGAAAGATTCCTGCCGCCCATTCAACGTGAGTTCTTTGACAGCATTCGTTCCGAAAGGGTTGACCGAAGCTTTATCAAAGCTGCATTTGCCGACGCAGTCAGAGTTGCCGGAGAACGAAATGCGGCTTTATACTGCGGGGAATACGGCGTGATTGACAAAACATCGCTTTCCTCGGCATTGAACTGGTTTTCTGACATTCACAGCGTCTTCAATGAATATGGCATCTCACGGGCATTATGGACTTATAAACAGAAAGATTTCGGTATCACCGACGAGCACTATGCGCAAATATTTGATGAA
>JAEZBW010000184.1 GCA_023426765.1 Bacillota bacterium | reverse complement strand
GGTCCGAGTATCGCCAGAACTCCATCGGTTGACGGAAACTGCTGCTAAAGCGACTGGAAAAGTTTGAATACGTTTGCGGCTGAAGCACTGGAACGGGCAGCAAAAGAGGCGATTCGGCCCTAATGGGCATTGGCGGTGGCGTAAGCGTCCTACAACGCTGACGAGAACCGTGGGGCGGTCTGGAACGCCGGTTTTGGCGGCCTGGGGGAGGAGTTTTTCGTGGAGAATTAAGTTTTTGGTAGGAGCGCTGTCGCCTTTTGGATAGTAATGATTCCCGGCAGGGCAGTTAGAGATCTCTAGGATCGGAAAAGCTATTCAGTGTTATCTGGCAGAGAGCATTGCCTCAAGCGCAGTCTCCATCACCCCTAAAACATCTAAAATAACAATACTTTTTAAGAAAGCAGTCGAAGCCCTACCAGAGGAGATTCTGGGGCTTGGCCCTTTCCCCTTGGAAACTTCGTCGCGTTCAAATACTTGACAGAATCTTTTTTTCTATCAAAACTCCCTTATAAGCTTAATTTTTTATAATAAATCGCCAATTATTTCGACTTAACTTTACTCACCAACAATCAATTAGTCTCGTCCAAGAGTTCAAAGACCACGGGTCTATCATATGAATTAAAAAAATCATTTTCAGCTAGCGACAATTTCACTCTAGAATTATTATTAGAAAAAAACGAAACTTGCCATTGCTTCCTTTCACATCCTATCCAATTTCTATAATCAAACAGCATAACACCAGAGACATGATCATATGATTGAATTGAAAAAAAATCACCCATTGGATTTATCAATCTTCTATGTGCACGCGGTAAATTTTCAACATCGACGGCGATTAAGTACGCATTACCAGGGTCGAATTGCGGACGATCAGCCTTATGCTTTATTGAATTTAAATAAGAAATATCCGGCAATAAGCTGATAAATTTAATATACGAGGAAGACTCTAAGCCAATTACAGTTTGACTTAAAAAAGCACAAGGTTCATTCTTCGGCCACCATTCAGGAGCGAACTGCTCAACGACGTCTCCGCAGACAACTTGATCTCGTTGATCAGATCTAAAAGTTTTAAGAAACCAAGAATTGACCTTCTCTGCTTCACCTCCTGGCTTGAGAGAAGTTAACGCAGAAATCAATTCGTACAAGGAAGATAGAATGGTGGCGTCTCTTACAAGTGCGAGTATATGCCAAGATTGATCACAAGCCTTCACAACTTCTGACAACATGCTTAAACTATTTGCTATGTCTGAATGTTTTTTTTCTAGAGGTTATAACTTCAACATCAACTTTAAGTCTAGATTCAAAAGAAAATCTAATATCAGGAGTCCTTTTCCCCTTTTGCTTCGTGATTTTTTTGACAAATTCCGCTTCAAATCCAAAATATCTCAACAGAGCAGCCGCTTGCACTTCACTCCACTCAGGCTGCGGAAGCTTCTCAAAGCGAAGAATTGGCTGTACAATTTTTCCTATGTGTTTATCCGCCGTCGAGATGTCACCCATTAAAGATATTGGCAATCCTACATCAAATATTCTAGACAAGGTACCTAAATAGTAATCTCGTGGATTCCAACTATCCATCCCAGGTAATTTAAAAAAAGCGTCAACAGAGTTACTGCCAAACTGAGAGAGCTTTTTCCCATGTGTCACTAGCTTTAGCTCATCCATAATTTTCTCAATCATATTTGCAGTCCCATCAATAAACACCAAAATTGTCATGCTTTTGTACAATTAATCGACATCAAAATAACGCCCCCCTTCACACAGCCTCAAAAGCAGGCCTACTCCCCGCCCCCCGCAGCCAACTCTTCCACCGAAAACAGCCGGTCGGCGTCGAGCAAAATGGTGAACGCGCCGTCCACCTGGGCCAAGCCCCGCACAAAACGCGTGGGCACCGACAACCCCATGTCCGGCGGTGGGGCCACGTCGGCGTCGGCGACCTCCACCACCTCATGCACGGCGTCGGCCAGGGCGGCCACGGCCAGGGTGTCGCCGTCGTAGTCGCGCTCAAGGATAATCAGGCAGGTGGGCTTGTGGGCCTCGGCGTCGAGTTCGAGCTTTTGGCCCAAATCCACCACCGTGGCCGCGTTGCCGCGCAGGTTGACCACCCCGCGCAGATGGCCGGGGGCCAGCGGCACGAAGGTCACGGGCGGCACGTCGAGCACTTCGGAAACGAGCAGCGACGGCAGAGCAAGGCGTTCGCCGCACAGGCTGAAGGTCAGATACTGGCGGACGGCGTCATCGGCCATGGCGTGCCTCCGGGGAGTCGATATTCGGGGCAGCATACGGCCTTGAACTGTGTCCGGCAACCATCCGGTTTCCTTGGACGCCGCAAGCTCCGAAGAAAGGCCTGCGCCAAGGCCCGAGCGTAGGCGTTGACAAGCTCGCCGCCCGGGCATACACCTCCGACCAAAGTATGGAACCTTTTGAGGAAACAATGGACGATCCCAGCAGTAGTCGCTTTTTCACGCATCACGACACGCTTTTCGCTTTGCGATAACGC
>JAEZBW010000178.1 GCA_023426765.1 Bacillota bacterium | reverse complement strand
TCCGGCAATTCATCAATCCTATAAAACTTGAAATCGAAGCTCTTCTCCTTGGCGGTGCTCGCACCCAGTGAATCGGTGTGGTGCCTGCTCGCGCTACTGCTGTCAATGGTATAAGGCCGGATGACTTACCCCCAGCACCCTTGCGCGACTGCATTGTTATGCGCCGTCGAAAGCCCCATTATTCAGAGTGCGACAGGATGTCGCACCCTCTATTCTTCAGAGTCTTTCCTACATACACACTTTACAAAGATTACGAACCACATAGTATCATGTCTTTTTATACTATTCAGCGCCATAGATGAACGTAGCAATTTCTTCAAGTGGTCGGAGTTCTTTTTTTGTAGGTTCTTTTTTAGGATAACCAATCGGTATGACGGCTACCGGACGCATTTCACTATGCAAATTCAAAATTTCAGCAATTTCTTTTTCACCAAAATGTCCACACCAGCATGCACCGAGCCCTATACTTTGAGCACAAAGCAAAATGTTTTGAATGGCAGCAGCAGTATCCTGTATGCAGTAAAGCTCCCTACCTCTTTTCTTATAACGTTCCTCTGATCTTACAATATCAGCACACATAATGAGTAACACTGGTGCGCTTGCAATAAAAGCTTGCCTACATGATTTCTCTCGAATCCTTTGTATTATCGCCTTATCTTTAACTATGTAGATATGCCACGGTTGACAGTTTCCAGCACTTGGTGCGACCTGAGCAGCTTCAAGTAATTGATTTAGTAAGATGTCTGATACATCGTTATTTTTATAGTTACGAATGCTTCGTCGTGACCTAGCCAATTCGAGAAAATTCATTTTTGCACCTCTATTCAAGATAATTTAAATTTCGTAATATCAAACAATAACGGATCTTATCTTCGAAGCCTGGCTTCTCATACCCGCCACACGATGTGGCATCCTTTGCTTTCGATGGCGTATAACGTCTCAGCAGTCGCGACGCCGATGAGCTGGACCCTCGAAGCCCTTCTCCTTGGCGGTGCTCGCACCCAGCGAATCGGTGTGGTGCCTGCTCGCGCTCCTGCTGTTAATGGTAAAAGGCCGGATGACTTTCCTCTGGCACCCTTGCGCCGACTGCTTTGTTATGCGAAGTCGAGCACACCTTCTTGCTCGGAAACCGACACGATGTCGGTCCCCTAAGTACTCCTATGCGAAATAGTCCTTACTTAACATGGAAAAAATATATTCATCACACCATTCATTTCTTAATAATCTACCTTCCCTTAAAATACCATCTTTTTTCATTCCTACATTCATCATTAATTTTGATGATTTTTCATTCTTTGCATTACAAAATCCAACAATCTTATGAACATAAATCTCTTCAAACAGAAACTTTATAACAGCCTTTACTGCCTCCGATGCATACCCATTTCCCCAGAAATCAGGATGCAACTTAAAGCCAAGTTCCCATTCTTTTAGTGCCTCCCAATTAAGATTAGCATGGACCTCACCAATCGGTAATCCTTTATTTTTTAAGGTGATGAGGAATATATAGTGCTTATCACTATTAAGCTTCATATTCTCAATTCTTGCCTTATATCTATCGAATACATCCTCTTTACTTGGCTCAATGTCTTCATCATAATAATAGACTAATGGACTTTTATCCATCTCATAAATGAAGTTTAAATCATTTTCATTTATATCACGTAAAAGTAATCGGTCAGTTTCTATATTCATTTTCTGCCCCTTCAATACCTATCCTGTAATCTCCCGCCACACGATGTGGCGGCGTTGTGTGTGCTCGATTTTGTATAACGTCCCGCAGTCGCGACGCCGATGAGCAGTAAAACCTCTAGATGAGCCGCGCCAAGTTTATCAAGGGCAAGCCTGCCCGGCGAAGATAGAGGTGGGCGGTGCTCCGCCACCGCTCTGCGAATCGGTGTGGTGCCTGCTCGCGCTCCTGCTGTTAACGGTATAAGGTTTGATGCCTTTCCGCTGGCACCCTTGCGCTGACTGCTTTGTTATGCGAAGCCGCATGCCTTCTTGCTCGGAGGCCGACACGATTTCGGCCACTAAACATCGCCTGCCCTGTACCTTGCTTTGAATTTTTCAACCACAGGGATAACAGGTGGACTAATCATATCCGGCAATTCATCAATCCTAAAAAACTTGAAACCGTAGCTTTCATCGTTTGTATTTGCTTCACCACTAAAACTTCTCGCAGTAAAGACTATATCAATGTTAAAAACTTCGTCACCATTTGGATACTTGTAGTATTGCTCTTCACCAGAAAACACCTCAAACAACTTGATTTCGTCAATTTTTAGACCTGTTTCTTCTAACACTTCTCTTATTGCGGTATCTTCAACACTCTCACCTAGTTCAACCCCTCCACCAGGAAAGCACCAGCAATCATTGTCCGTTCTATGTATCATAAGTACTTTCTCATCTGCATCAAGTATGATGACACTTGCACCACACTGAATGAGTGGGCTATGGCCAACATATTTCCTCAGACTTTTCACGTACCCTGTCATCTTACAGCCTCCCAATCCTTTTAAATCGCGCCATGGACGGCGCGCGTAAAATGCATGCGGTTTTGTATAACGTCTCAGCAGTCGCGACGCCGATGAGCTGGACCCTCGGAGCCCTTCTCCCTGGCGGTGCTCGCACCCAGCGAATCGGTGTGGTGCCTGCTCGCGCTCCTGCTGTCAATGGTATAAGGCTGGATGACTTGCCTCTGGCACCCTTGTGCCGACTGCTTTGTTAGGCGAAGTCAGGTGCCCCTCAAAGCCAGAGGCCGCCACGGATGGCGGGCCCTTAAACAACAATCTTTTTTCTGCCGATATTTAGTCTCTCAAATACAATCCTAATCTCCGCACCACTACTAAATAAGACTTCGTGACATAGCAGAGAGTCATCAATAGCAGAAAACTCTGAGTATCCCCAATCATCAAAGTCTCCTAAGTATGATGAGAATAGATCTCCCTCAGCTTTAAATAGCGTTTTAATTTCATGTACCTTTGCATAATTCAATGTATATAAATTGCCATCTGTATACATACGAATAATGATGCTTATTGGGTTCTTGATATGTTTCTTTGGCCTATACATTTCATTATTTACAGAATTCAATGTGTTTCGATCAGCAATCTCAAATGAATGAAGATGCGCATCATGCAAACTTTCTTTTTCTAATATGCTTAATGTCTTTTTACTAAACCTACTTTTTATAAGGTTAAATTGTTTTTGATATTCAAGGAGATTTTCTTCCCACTTCTTATCGGCTTCATCTTGTTTATCAATATCTTGAAACATCAACCATAGGTCTCGGGTGAAGTATTTCATTTTTCGCTCCTTTAAATATTAGCGCCACGGATGGCGCTTCTCTCCGCACCTGATTTCGCCTAACGTCTCTGCAGGCGCGACGCCGATGAGTTGGACCCACAAAGCCCTTCTCCCTGGCGGTGCTCGCACCCAGCGAATCGGTGTGGTGCCTGCTCGCGCTACTGCTGTCAATGGTATAAGGCCGGATGACTTTCACCCAGCACCCTTGCGCCGACTGCTTTGTTATGCGAAGTCGCGCGCCTCTTTGCTCGGAGACTGACACGATGTCAGTCCCTATAACTCAATTTGCTTCAAATCTGCGATACTGATATTTTAAATTTTACTGTTTACTGATGTTGCTAAAGTGTTATAATATATATAAGGACGGCGACGCTTGTCACTGTCAGGTTTTATGTGAAAGTACTATTTTTTGAAACGGTTTTTATAAGACCGTTTTTTCTTTTGTCTGTCTGGTTGTGGTTGAAGTAGCTTTTCAGCAAAAATTATTGCAGAAACTGCAACTCCAAATGGTATGAACATGTATTTCATACACCATACAACAGCATAGCCAATGTTGGTGAGAAACTCATTATCCACCCCAACCACCTCCTTCCTTAGTAGATTCCCTGCAGCAACTATAACGTCGCCGTCCTTATATATGGGAATCACAGGAAGAAGCCTTCGAGACAACCTTCACACAAAAACCTGATGCATCAGCACATCCATTATATACCATTTTGGTGGTATATACAACAGCATACGAACATTTGTTTCGTAGTGCGAAAGCCCTTTGTTTTTGTCTAAATCCGCCACACGACGTGGCGGCCGTATCTGCGCGCGATTTTGTATAACGTCCCGCAGTCGCGACGCCGATGAGCTGGACCCACAGAGCCCTTCTCCCTGGCGGTGCTCGCACCCAGCGAATCGGTGTGGTGCCTGCTCGCGCTCCTGCTGTCAATGGTATAAGGTCGGATGTCTTTCCCCTGGCACCCTTGCGCTGACTGCTTTGTTATGTGAAGCCCACGCCCCACGGAGCAAGAGCCACACAATGTGGCGTCCTCAATTATCATACATCTTTTTTATTCTTTTAGCTTCCTCTATTACTTTTTGATCCCATACTTCGTCTTCTTTACTTATAATACATACATTAAATCCAAACTGAATACCGTTCTCTTTTACTGATCTATCATCATCAATATGTAAATTTATGCCGAACCTCGATGGTACCTTCGAAGGCATAATTTCCTTTCTATTGCCTTGAACTAAACTCATATGAGTCTTCTGATTTATTATAGTGTGTAGATTAATGCCGTACATCTTAAATAATCTCTTGATATATGAAAGACTTCTTTCCGATGTCGTATAAACACATATATCAAATCCTAATCCCGACAACTCTTTACATAGATTTATAATACCTTTTCGAAGTCTTTCTTTATAAAATATAGAGTATAACCTTTTCATCGGTTGCTCATATAAAGCACCTTCATTTGTCAAAATCAGCGTATCATCAAGATCAAAGGATATTTTCATATAGCTACAACGCCTTCCTTGCTCATACCGCCACACGACGTGGCGGACAACTTTGCGTGGGTTTTGTATAACGTCTCAGCAGTCGCGACGCCGATGAGCTGGACCCTCGAAGCCCTTCTCGCTGGCGGTGCTCGCACCCAGCGAATCGGTGTGGTGCCTGCTCGCGCTCCTGCTGTCAATGGTATAAGGACGGATGTCTTTCCCCTGGCACCCTTGCACCGACTGCTTTGTTAGGTGAAGTATCGCTCATCCTCCGGCCGCTCGGCGGAGTCAAGGCCGGATTTCCTTTTACATATTAGTTGACTTAAAATAATCTATCTCGATATAACTTGAAACGATCAATGGTAGCTGGAACGATTACATTTTTACTACACATATCTTCGAATTCGTATATATCTACCCATTTTGCATTTACTACTTCTCCATCTTGAAATATAAGATTGTATGAAGGCGTATCTAGAGTAACTATATATGTATCAATAATCCAATCTTTAGTTGTCATTGTTCCTAAAAATGTAATTTGCTCATCCGCAATTCTAATACCTGTTTCTTCAGCTAATTCACGGTCTTGCACCAGAAAGACTATCCTCTCCTGCGATAACAGAGCCTAATGTGCTTTCCCAGTAACTTCCCCACATCTTATCAGGATGCCTCTGTGTTAAGAGAACTTGATTTCTATTATTTTTAACCCAGATTTCAACTGCAAGGTGATATTCTCCGCTACTAATGGGTAGACCTCGTTCATGTAATCGACCTAACTTATTCCTATTTATATCATATAAATCCCAAAACTCTGCCATACTACTTATCCTTTCGACCCCTAAAAGCGATTATGCAGAGCGCCTATTTCGCCCGACGGCTGGAGCCCGGGCGACGTCCGATGAGCGATATTTCACTTAACGTCCCGCAGTCGCGACGCCGATGAGCTGTGACCCGCGCTAGCCCTTCTCCCTGGCGGTGCTCGCACCCAGCGAATCGGTGTGGCACTGCTCGTGCTACAGGACGAATCGTAGAGGAGCCGTTTGCTTTTAGCTACTGTGCCCTTGCGCCGACTGCTTTGTTATGTGAAGTGCATTCCACCCTCCGGCCGCACGGCGGAGTCAAGGCCGGAGCCGCATCTTAACAAATTTACTAGGTTTCATCCCAATAAATCAGGAACCGACATTTCCATTTTTAGGTCGTAGTTTTTCTAATAAATTCTTTTTCCACGTTTCTTTAAATTGCTGTAATTTCCAATGAAAAAGGTCATTTTCTCCAAGTAATAAGCCTACTGGACCAACACATTTTGCGTCATAGCAAATATCATCAAGTTGGTATAATTTTGAAGAAATCGCTTTACACTTATGATGGTTGAAAATTACATAATTTCTCCCTCGTTTATATAATGAGCTATTATACTTCAAGCCATCATAGCCTAATGATTTTATGTGTTCACTTATATATTGCGTAGGAATATAGTCAAAAAAGTCATTATTGTTAGGCTTAGAGAAGTCCTCCATAATTAAATAAATAAGCATTTCATCATCTTTCGAAGCCTTACTGTATATATCATATGATAAATCCGCTATTTTCAACTCAGTTAATACTTCAATTTCAGCTATACTAATATAGCTTTCAATAAGAGGCCTTACTTCAGCAAGTGCTGTATTAGGATTATCTGCAGCGTACAAATATCTTATCTTTGCGGGGTTTGCACGCCCATCTTTTATCAAATCTACATTTTGAGGTATAAAACTATCATTCTCATCATATCCCCAAAAACCACTTTGAGTTCTTTCTTCTAAGCCACGCTTTTTTCTTCTTTCAGCTTCCATAATAATCTTTCGGAGATTTTCATACAGAATACCATTTTCGTCTTTATTCTCTTCAATGTATTCTTCCGGATGTAATGTTTTGTTTATGACCTCTTTATATTCTTGAATAAAGTTAAGATCGCCAGAATACGTACGTGCCCTATACAAAACTGCACCTTGTGGCAAATTTAAGATACTTGAATTAACGATACTGGTTACTTTATTAAGTACTTCATGCTGCTTAAGAAATCTATTTTCAAATAATAGTTTCTTTCTAAAATCTTCCCATAGATCGTATTGTTCACCCCAATCATAATGCTTCATTTATATACCTCCTTTGCAATTAGATAATAGACATTGCTAACTTTATGCATAGGGCGCTCTTTTATCGCCCGTCGGCTGGAGGCCCGGGCGACGTCGGTGGAATGCATTTCATCTAACGTCTCAGCAGTCGCGACGCCGATGAGCTGGACCCGCGAAGACTTCTCCCTGGCGGTGCTCGCACCCAGCGAATCGGTGTGGTGCCTGCTCGCGCTACTACTGTCAATGGTATAAGGCCGGATGACTTTCCCCCAGCACCCTTGCGCCGACTGCTTTGTTATGCGACGTCAACCGTGGGGCCCTTTACTCGGAGTCGCCATGGACGGCGACCCCCAACACCCGTCCTACTTCTGTATGCTACTAATCAGCAACTCATTTCCCTACATTCCAAACCCTTTAGGAACATATGATGCATTCCTATCTTTCGGAACCTGCAAGTGCCAATAAACCCCAAATTTATCAATGAAAGCGCAAATGATATCCCCCTCAGGTTTCACTCCTGTGCATAGATTTCCCTCTTTGTATAAAAGCCCAAATGCCTTCCGTAAATCATCCTCATTTTCAAAATATACAATAAACAACATTGTTGGGCGTACACCATCAGGATAATCTTCTATAAATTCGGCAAACAAATGCTTATACTCGCTGACACTGATAAAAAGTTCTCCATTTCGCCCAAGTTCTTGATATACTAATACACCATCGTCGTCGAGCCAAGGCGTGCCTCTATCTTCAAGCTCAAATGCTTCCTTGTATAGCTAAACAGCTTCCAACGCTCCCTCTACATATATATGTGAGCAGATCTTACTAATAGAGTTTCCCATTTTATCCTCCATTCGTACTTTATTCTTTTCGTCCCCGCGCCACGGACGGCGCGGTACATCCCACGGTTGATGTCGTATAACGTCCCGCAGTCGCGACGCCGATGAGCTGGACCCCCGAAGCCCTTCTCCCTGGCGGTGCTCGCACCCAGTGAATCGGTGTGGTGCCTGCTCGCGCTCCTGCTGTCAATGGTATAAGGCCGGACG
>JAEZBW010000172.1 GCA_023426765.1 Bacillota bacterium | reverse complement strand
TCTGGTCGCCGGATGGGCGGTATCTGGCGCTGGCCGTCTCGCGGATTGAGCAGCGCGCCAACAGCCGCTATACCAGCGAGATATTGATCTGGGACACCGTCATCATTGATCTGAAAGCGCGGCGCGGCTACCTGCTGGCAAAGGATGCCCGCCCGCAGGTGTGGATGCGCAAGCCGTAGATATTTACGGGCACACCGTCAATCCATAGTACTGGCACTGGTTGTCATCCAGGGCGAGGCGGATCCGCTGGCGCGCTAGCTCTACTAACACCTCGCGGTTGAGGGTGTGCGCGCGCAGCGTGCCATCTTCCCCCGCCGAATAGATGGTCTGCCCGTCCTCGCTAAACGCCAGCCCGATGATCTTCCCCTCGTGGCCGTACAGGTAATCCACCACCATCAGCGAATGGATATCGCTTTGGGAAATTTCCTGGTAGCGGCCGGAGAAGACAAACTGGTTTTCGCGCGCAGCGATGGCCATTTCCTGCCCAATCTGCGCCTGGAAGACCGCTGTGAGCGTCACCTGCCCATCGTCCTCTACGTGGTACTGGCGCATGTTACCCTGCACGTCCGCGGCGAGCAGGGCCATATCACCATCTTCGACGTTGCGCGCGAAAGCCACGGCGGTCGCGCCGCGTTCAAACCCCTCCAGCACGTGGATCACCGGCTGGCCTGTTTCCAGATCCCACAGGATCCACCCGCCCGGCTGATACGCGGCGGCGGCCCAGCTGCGGGTGGGGTGGAACGCAACCGACTCGACCAGGTTTTGGAAAGAGACGATCTCAGCCGGCGGCGGGAACTCGCACAGCATTTCGCCGCTGGCGGCATCCCACAGGCGCAGCATGCCCGCATCGTTGCCGGTCAGCAGCCGCGCGCCATCTGGCGAGTATTCCAGGCTGACGGGCATGGGCCGCTCCGGCACATCCAGCAGCTGCGTACCATCTCGCGCATCCCATACGCGGAAGCTGTTCTGGTACAGCGCCGCCAGCCTGCTGCCATCCGGGCTGTAGCGCACGTCGGTAAAGTGGAACCCTTCCCCGGGGATGGTCAGCAGCCGCTCGCGCGTGTTGGCATCCCAGATGGAAATGCCCTGCGCATATAACCCGGCTGCAAGCCGCCCGCCATCCGCGCCGGTGTAGGCCAGGCTGTTGATGTTGGTGACCGGCAGGGTCCAAAGCTCGCTCCCGCCCGCCGGGGTCACATCCCACAAGCGCACTGTACCATCATCTGAGACAGATGCCACCCGCCGCCCGTCTGGGCTGAACGCCGCGTCGTTGACCGGCCCGGTGTGGCCCATCAGCGAAAGCTGATCTTGCCGGTCCGCAATATCCCACACGCGCAGGGTGTAGTCTGCCGAGGCGGATACGAGCAGCTCGCCATCTGGCGATATCGACACCGACGTAGCCGGGCTGGAATGGCCTTCCAGGGAGAACGATTCGGTATCGTTTACCCCGGCAAACCAGACAGCTCCGTTTGCCCCAGCGGTAACGTACCACTGGCCATCCGGGCTGAAGGTCACCCGGTTGGTTACTTCGTCCAGGCTGCGGAAGATGCTCCAGACGACTTCGCCATCCGGCACATCCATCAATGTCAGCCCGCTGCCTTCATCCGAGAACAGCAGCTGGCCGCCCTCTGGGTGGAAGGCCAGCGAGGTAACCGGCGGCGCTTCTCCCTCGATCACTTGCTCTCCGGTCGACAGATCCCAAACGGAAAGATAGCCACTCTCGTACCCGGCAGCGAGATACTGACCATCTGGAGAAAAGGTTGCAGCCGTCACCGGGCCGTGGTCTGGCTCGCCATAGGAGGATAGAAATTTTCCAGTAGCAGCATCGTAAAGCGCCGGGACGCCCGCCCAGCCTGCCACCACAATCTGGCTGCCATCGGGCGAGAATACCACCTGGCTGATCACGCGCTGCTGCGGGGCATCTTCGCGCCGGTCGGCCACATCCGTCGGGGCATCTTGGGCAGGCGCGGGCGGGTTCGCTGCCTGCGCCTTGAACAGTTCCTGACCGCTGGCGGCATCCCACACCCGCAGCGTGCCATCCCAGCCGCCAGAGGCAACCCGCGCGCCATCCGGGCTGAAGGCCACGCTGTAGACCGGTCCCTCATGCCCTCGCATAGACTGCACCAGGCGGTCCGCGGGCAGCGCCTGGCGGATGGCATCGAACACCTCCCACGAGGCGTGATCGACCCCACCGGCGTAGTTAACCGATTCGAGCGCGTACAGCAGCGCGCGCTGCGGATCGCTGTCCACGCTGCCCAGCGCAATCTGCGCTGCCTGCCGGGCCTGCGCCTCGCGCTGATCGCGGTTAGAGGTGATGATGGTCACCGCCGCGATAATGCCCGCCACCACCGCCATGACTGAGAAGACGGTCGAGATGGTCGCCAGCCGGCTGATGCGTTTGGCATCCTGCTCGCGGCGGATGGCTTCCTCTTCGCGCCGCCGCAGCTCCGCGCGCGCCTGGACCGATTCGTCCAGGAACTCGCGCTCCACCGGCTCCATCTCTTTCTCATTCTCTTTGGCCCAGCGCTCAGCTTCGTCCAGGTCGACCCCGGCCAGCAGCAGCGTGTCGGGGCGGGCGTTCTCGTGCCACGCCTCGGCCTGCCGCTGGAGCTGGCTGAGATGGTCGCTGAACCAGGCTTCGTTGTTGTCGCGCACCGGTTTGAGCAGCCGGTCGTGCGAGAGCTCGTACCAGGTCGCCCCGCCGCGCTTCTCGCCGCGCACCAGGT
>JAEZBW010000154.1 GCA_023426765.1 Bacillota bacterium | reverse complement strand
ATCCATTACGTTCTGCTTCACAAGCACAAGCATACTCATACGCTTCTTCCTGCCTGCATACATCTCTGCTTTGATCCATCAGTCCTCGCCCTCCACTTTTAAGATTTCAGTTCTAACCTCTACTATTGGCTTCACGACAAATAACTTATCGCATCCACTATCAAATACGTCACAGCAGGCAATAATAGCGTTATCTGATTCAATAGACATCTTTTTTTCACATCCGCAATATGGACACTTAACTACTAAATCTGTTGAAATACGCATCATTTTCACTTCCTTCGCACTTTTTTTATATTCCGCCCTATCTTTCCGCAAAGAACCGATGCCCGCCCTCCTCCATCACAAACCGCTGGCTCTCGTGAAATTTACTCTTTACCAGCCCCGGAGCGTAAAAGTAGATTATCGGTTCATCCGTAACTGTTTCGCCCATGTCGAATACTGCTGACACCGCCGCGACTATACTCTCCGACGGCTCAGGCCTGCCTCGTGCATATGCGTACATCTTGACGATCTCCGCCGGGCGTTTATCATTCAGCCTGCACGCATTCAATATGCACTGGCAGACAAGCACCTGGCCCTCATATGGTTCGCCGCCAGCTTCAGCCATTACAACACGCTCTACCAGGTCCCGTTCTGCCGCTGATAATTCATAATTTGGTCTTTTCTCTCCGCCACGATCAGACTTGTCCTGCTTACGTTCTAGTTCATCCATTATGACTGTATCCCCGTCTTGAAGTTCTTCGATTAAGGCTTGTTGATAGTCAGTAGCTGTTATTAATAGTTCAGCAGTTGCGACCATAAGATTTTCAATATCGGATATTTTTTCATCCATGCCCTCTATTTTCTTTTTTAAGGCTTTGTTTTGTTCCTGGAGTGTAATTACTCTTTCTGAAGCCGATTGGACAGAAGCAAGGCACAAACTAATGCAAATTGATACGGTTAGGAGTAAAGCTATTATGTAGCGTATTGGTTTCATCATTCCATCACCCTTTCAAACTCAACTACCCATACCCAGGGATTCTTGTCCCAGCCGTAGCCGCGATTTGCATTGAGACTGTCCCAGAGGTTTTCCCACTCGCGATGCAACGCAGCTATATGATCACATTGCCCAATATAGGTAGCTCGTGCTGTAGTTTCAAACCATTCATCTTTCTGAGTTTCTGTGCGATTCTCGAAATCAGACGGAAATTGAGCGCCAGTTTTTACAATCGGCGGCGGTTCTACCCAAATACCTTCGTTGCAAATATCTTCAGTCGATATATCCTGCAGCCGTTCAACTCGAATATTGGTTATCTTCAGTTTAATGCGGCAGGCCGCCTTTGGCATGTGAATGGATGGTTTCCATGGAATTTTCCAGTTGGTTCTTGTACATCCTTCGCAACCCGGATAGTTCCTACATTCGGAAGGATATCCACCTGTCGGTGTTGAGCAAGCAGATATTTCCTCATCACCATCTGCTCTATAAAGATATTCGCCCCCATATTTCCACCACGTTTCCCGCACCCAGAGAATGTCTCCCGGCTTGCCGTATGGACACTGTATGTCTGCTTGGCATCCGGTTTTTTCACATATTGCCGTAGCTGTTTTACCGTCGGTTTCAAAGTATTCTTCATACGGTACCGCCCATTTTGGTATCTTCAGTACCCTTCTTGTCATAGTCTTTCTGCCGTCTAATATTGCTTTCACCATTGGTGTACTAAAAAGTATAGGATGTTCCATTTTTTCTCCCTCACATTTCTCGGAAGGTAGAAGGCCCCTTCCGTCAGAATCCTTCGTATGAATCCACTATGATTATTAAGAAAGTCACCTTTCTGTTTTATTTAAAGCCTGCCTTCACCGGCTTTATGTCAGACTATCCGCTGCTGTACATTTGATGTCCTTTTATCTGAAATTTCTATATATACAGGGTTCAGTTCAAACCCGATATAGTTTCTCTGAAGCTCTTTGGCAACCTTTCCTGTTGTTCCAGATCCCATGAACGGATCAAATGCTATCCCGCCCTTCGGGCATCCTGCCAATATACACGGCTCTATTAGCTTCGGTGGGAACGTGGCAAAATGGGCTTCTTTGCATGGTTGACTTGCTACAGTCCATACATCACGCTTATTTTTCGTGGTACCTTCCCACGGCACTGAAGTACCAAGCTGTGATCCAGGACGGTCCCGATCATCGCCGTGCTTTCTTTCAATGTTTCCGCTCCTGCGGCGGCCATCTTTATGAAAACTGCCGTGGCTACCTTTTTCTATGTCCCATCCAGAAGGAACATGATAATTACCTGAAACAGTTCTTTTACCGCCCTCGCCATTATTGAAAGTAGAATTATTACAGTACGCTCCTCCACGGAAGGTACGTGCATTTCCTTTGGGAGCTGTGCTGCGTTTTCTCATATTGCAGCGTAATATATCTTCGGGCGTGTTACTTTCGGGACGGATAACTGGCTCCCGGATAGCTTTGCTGTCATAGTAATAACGTTTCGATTTGCTGAGAAGGAATATGTATTCGTGTGATTTTGTAGGCCGGTCTGTAACGCTTTCAGGCATGGGATTCGGTTTGTGCCAGACTATATCACTTCTGAGGTACCAGCCGTCTGCCTGCAGAGCAAATGCTACCCTCCAAGGTATGCCTATTAAATCTTTAGGTTTCAGGCCTACAGGAGTTTCGGGCCTCATTACTTTTCTTGCCCTTCTTGTTGCTTCAAGGGTGCCTTCTATGTGAATGTTGTCACCCATTGTGCCCGGAGCTGTTGAGCAATAGCTATCCCCCAGGTTAAGCCACAATGTACCGTCATTCCGCAGAATTCTCCGGACTTCCCTGAACACTTCTACCATTTTTTCTATGTACAGCTCGAGAGTTGGTTCAAGTCCAATCTGCCCTTCTACACCATAATCCCTGAGATTCCAATATGGGGGAGAGGTTACGCAGCAGTGTACCGATTCAGAATCCATCTGCTTCATGCCTTCTATGCAATCAATGTTGTAAATACGGTTCAATTCGAGCATACCTCACGCCCCTTTCTTTGTTTTTATCCCGAAGTATGTTTCTGCTACACCCACAAGGAAACTCGCAAGCTCAGGTACCTTCTCGGGATCCATTTCAATGTCTCTGCCGTTCATCCTATCTATGAGCCACATTGCCTTGTTCTCCACATCAACCGCAGCGGCTGTATCATAAAAGTCGGCCTCTATGATTATCACGCCTTTATTTATTTCTAAGCTCGTCAACTTATCATCTGTCAGTTTGAGTTTTTGTGGATTACCGTGTATTGTCTTACTGATTGTCGTTATTCCACAGCCGTATTTGTCGGCTATTTCACCTAACGAGCAGCCTTGTTCGTGTAGTTGGCGCACTTCTTCTTTCTGTTCAGGTGTTAATGCTGGTTGTCTCATTCGCCCATTGCCTCCTGCCGCTGACACAGTTCCGGAAGATTTGCCCTTACCAACGCCTCTGAAAATGGCGGCGGTACCATGTTTCCGCACTTAGCGACCTGTTCAGATTTAGAGAATGTTTTCCCGTTAAAAACTGGATCAATTATGTAATCTTCCGGAACTCCCTGTGCCTTGTATAATTCTCTGGGACCCAACATTCTCATACCGATGTCGATGATCTGGTAGTCCTGTCCGTGAATTGTGACAATTCCGAATCGATCTCTGGCGGTTATGGTCCTGAGTGGTTCGTCCATGCGCTGACCAATATCATCACCGTTGCCATAGTAAGTCATCAGAAATGTTCTAACCTCTCCCCAGTGCCCGGGACCAGCAACGATTGTCGGTATAGGCTTGTCCATTGAGCGACCATCACAGTTATTGTTGAGTTGGAGCAGGTGACTTGTGACTATGGCATTATGGTCTATTGCTGTGACCGTTGGTGTGGGCTTTGATACCTCAGCACCTGCCCCGGTGTAACCACCAGCAAAATACTTACTTAGGAACGCTGCCACAAGGCCGTACCTATTTGAGCCGTCCAGTGTCATTATAGGTTCTTCAAGCGACTGCCCTCGATGATCCGAATGAGTTGTTTCGCTGTGATATTGGATAAGGTGTGGAGTGACCAGCATGTGCTCTGCCTTGGATACGATTGTCGACAAGGGTTCCTGGATGTCACGCACACGATCACCACCGCCCGTCTGCCCTATCTGTGATATCACAGGAGTAACTATGCCATATCCATGTTTTGCTGTAACAGTCGATAATGGCCCTGTTACTTTTTGGCCTCGGAAGTTATCTCCCGCATGGTTAACCTGAATAATAAACGGATTTGAATTGTCGATAATATATTTCTGGATTCCCTTTGCTATCCTGCGGAGCGTGTTTTCTGCTAGAGGCTTCTTGCGCTCAAATATGCTTGGACATGGCAGCGTCCAATCAATGCACTCTGCAGCAGTCCTCCACGGTTTCAGCATCCCACAGCGTACTTCAAGGCAATCCGGATCCCCATGAGTAGGTTTGGGCCATACTATAGGTCTGCCATCGCAACGGGCAATGAGGAAAAACCTTTTACGGCTTGTCGGAGCTCCGTAGTCACAGGCGCGAAGCTCGCGGTGCTCCACTTTATACCCTAGCGATTCAAGTTGGGACTTCCACATATTGAATGTCTGTCCGGCTCTCTTTTTGTCAGGTATAAATATCATATCTTTTACACTTACTGATTCTCCCGGCTCCGCTACAGTGTACTTAGGAACTTCATCAAAATCGTCAATATCGGAGTTGTATTTTTTTTCGTATTGAACTTTTTTAATTATTCTCCCGGTTTCTTTATCACGCATTGGAATTAGAGGTCCCCAAGTTACAAATTCCTCGACATTCTCTAGCATTATAACTCTCGGTTTCACTTTCCCTGCCCATTTCAAGACTATCCACGCAAGGCCTCTGATCTTTTTCTCGACAGGCTTACCACCTTTAGCTTTTGAGAAGTGCTTACAATCCGGGCTAAACCATGCCAACGCTACCGGCCGTCCTTGTGTTGCCTCCATAGGATCAACATCCCATACTGATTCACAGTAAACCTTCGTACCTGGATGATTTGCTTTGTACATTGCTATTGCCGCCGGATCGTGGTTAATAGCTATGTCAATTGGCTTACCTATTGCTATTTCTATGCCGGTGCTCGCCCCGCCCCCGCCGGCGAAATTATCAACTATGATTTCTCGAGTATTTTTCATCAATCAAATTCCTCCTGCCTATCTAATGTTGATTTCTCCCACTCACTGCCACTTTCGCAGTAAACGCACGGCTCCCGGGTGCAGTTACGGTGGTAAAAGCGACATTCCGAGCATGGTCTTGGCTTGGCGGGTCTAGGCTTTATCAGGACGATTAAGGCAAATAATATAACTACGGCAATAGATAGCAGTATAAGCACTATTTTAATCATTGCCACCACTTCCTTCCGGCAGTAAGAAGTTATTCTGCCTTACATATTCATAAAAAGACTGATTCCCGCTCGATAGGTAAGGAAGGAATATTTCTGCCATTTCTGCCTGTTCAGTCTGTATCAGCGACATTTGAGCTTCCAACCAATCCTTTATGATGCGCCACGCTACTCTGCAGGCCTGCTCGTATGTTGGTTTCACCTTCATGCGACTGCCCTTGTCTTTTTTCATCTGTTCAAGGATCCTTTGCACTGCCTTTGGCCTGGCTGGAAGATTAACTGTTAAACTATCTGCTGATGGAGTTGATATCAGGAACTTAATTGCTACCGGCTGCCTGTCATCATAATCAAACATGATCTTCTGAGCACCGTTCTCGACTAATATTCCCTGTATCTCACCAATGGTTGTGTAGACATCTATTGTGGTTGTGTAATTAATTATCTTTGGCATATCTCACCTCACACCTTGTATAATTTGTCGAAGTATTCATCATTATATTTCCGTTGCTCAAAGTTGCCTTTGTTCTGAGGTCCTTTTATGGTACCTGCTCGGGGTTTTCCGTCCCACTTCCTTGGTTCCGTAAAGTCCAAAAAGTAAGCTTTGCGCCCAAAAAAGTTGTTGCTGCTATATGGAAATGGTCTGTCATTTTCGGGGATGCTTTCGTAATATTTGCGGTAGTTCTCGGCAAACTGCAGGAGCTGATCTTCGGTGTATTGTTTCAAAAGTGCAGTCCAACTTTTGAAGGTATCCGCTTTTGCTTGTGGCCTCGGATAATTTTTATATACTGTTTCAAAAATTTGTGTATACTCTATATCTTTTTTCTTTTCTTCTTTCATTCTTTCATTCTTGTTAGTTGCCACCCCTTTGCCACCCCTTTGCCGGATGCTTTGCCGGTTTTCTTCTGCCGATTGGTACAACTCCCAATTTAGAACGGTTATAAGGCGGTTCTGCTTTGTCGATTCGTTTGCCAGAAATTCGAGTTTTTCAAAACGTTCTATTGCTGTTCTCACATTTTTTATCGATATGCCTTTTCCGGCTTCTTGCGCTATGCTTTGCAAACTCGTTATTTTTTGTCCTGGCCTGCAGAGGTACTTCTTTCCGTTCCACTCCCATTCCTCAGTATCGTGATTCACCATGCAAAGAATAGTTACGAGAATGGCTTTTTGCTCCGGGGTAGACTGTTTCCATATGGGTTTCTTAATAAGTTCTCTGTAAAGCTTTAACCATCCCTCAATAGCGGATCACCCCCTATTCCCTGCAAACAATAACCTGTTTGCCTGTTATCGCTTGTATTTCTCGCTTAAATCTCACCGCATCCGAATTGCCGGCCGACAGATGAAGCAAGTAAATCTCCTGGACTTGCCGTAGATCATTGGCTTTCAAAAAGTCCTTTACGTGCCCTAATGAGAAATGCGATTGTACCAACCTTGCCACCTGTGCCTCCTGTAACATGCCACTATCTACTTTCGCCTGCAGTATGTCAGCAGCATAGTTGCACTCGACCATGATGTGTGTAAGCCCCCGGAATCTGTACCGTACAAAGTAGCTATCTGTGATAAATACGAGCTTTTCTCTCGTCGTTGTGGAAAATATGAGAAATCCGACCGAACCGGGGCAATCATGCTCTGTTTTAAATGCCCTTATTGTGAATGTGTTTATAGTAAACTGCTTATGTGTATCAATTATTTGTGCCCTGTGCTCGTTATTCGCCCCTACAGCCTCGAAAGTTTCCTTGGTGGAATAAACATCAATCCCAGCTTTCAAAATATCCTTGACGGCCTTACAGTGATCTTGGTGCGAATGAGTGATTAAGCAACCATCTATGTCTGATAGTCTAAAATTAAGACCTTGTTTTATTCGCTGAATTGTTATGCCTGCTTCCAGGAGCAGTGTGGTGGAGCCGTCCGACACTTTGTAGCAGTTACCAGCGCTGGACGATGCTAAGCTTTGTATATTCATATGTACCTCACCCACTCTTGCTAATACGAACTAATAACCTGTGCGCTCACAGTCCCTTTCGTAATCTCTCCCGTCAGGTTCTGCGCAATCTTTTTCCACATTTTCTCTGTCATCATCCTTATCTCCGCAGATAGTTGAATAAAATGTCTCATTCTCGCGGATTGCACTAAGAATTGCATCAAGGCGAACACTGACCGTCATTTTCTTTTCAAGGATATGGATTGATAAAGTTTCATCGGAAGCCGTAATTGAACCGCTGTACTTTGTAGCATCCAAGCCACCCTTAACGTGCTTAATGAGTGCTATATCAGTGTGAATTTTTGAGCCTAGCTTATCAAAATGTTCCTTAAAACTTTCTTTTGATATTTCAATCCAGCCGTATTTATCACTTGTAAGTCTAATCTCACCGCCTACAATGCGTGCTTTCGAATCGTAAATATTCCAGATAGTCCCCTCTTTTATTGTTAAATACTTGTTGGGAATTGAAAAACCGTCTCCGTCACACATTTCTATAGCCATTGTTTTTTTACATTTAGCCTGTTTCATATATCCTCGCTTCCTGAACCATAATGGTTCGCAATCTTTTTATATTCCGGGGGATTGCTCCCCCGGCTTTATCAAAATCCCCTGTCCCGGCGCTTGCTACCGGTGGAAGGAGTATCCATTGTGACCTGATCGGGTTCCGGGCCTGCTTCAGGTGTTTCCTGCTCGCCCTGTACAGGTTCGTCTACTTCGGAAGATTCAATGTCGATGACCTCGGAATTGGCATATTCGTTGATTTCATCTTCCGCTTCGGCTTCTGCAATGTCTGCATACTCCTGCTTGGCGAATCTGGCAAGTATATTACCGTCATCGCTGGAGTTGATAATGGGTTTACAGGCCTTGTTGATAACAGTCTTTTTGCACATTTCAGCTGAAAACTTGCCGTGTGTGCTGTCGGCCTTGATATTACCCTTCTCGTCAACAGGTTTCATTTTTGACTGCATCCATGACTGTTTGATCTCATCCATGGTCATTATCGTTGCTTCTTCCTTGCCGGACCGGTAAACCACGATGCAGTATGCAGCAGTAATTTTATCCTTCTGTACATTTTCCAGCTTCTGCACATGCTTTGTGACAATATTCCTTCCGCGAACCTTGCTGTACTCGAATTCGTCACCCTCATACACCACATCAGCGACTATTTCATCAACATCGGGATCAACTGCTTTCGCTACTACCATCGAACCGAAGTACGATCTCTGCATCTGGAGCTTGTTGCCGTAGACTATGAAATAGCACTGCTTCTTATCAGGATTAAGCCCTTGTACAACCATGCTAAGAAGTGCATTTGCAATGCTTTCCTTTGTGCATACCTGGAGCGCAGGCTTGAAGCTCTTGTCCTGCACTTCCTGAAGCATCAACCATCCTGATTTCAAAGCATTCTCCGGGCTGTAGTTCGGCGGGAAAAACAATTCACCATTGTTCTGGAACTGCTTAACTTTTGCGGTTACAATGTCGATGGTCTCCTTTTTGACCAACTGCGTGCTCGTCTGATTTGACATGTTATTTATCCTCCGTTTCTATCCTTAGTGATTTATCTGAACCGCTTACTACTAAGCGGATTACCTGACCCTTGGCCTTTGCCAGACCAACAACCGATTCTGCGTTGTCTATGAAAAGCGGAGCGTTGAAGTTGTAGTGATCTGACAGGGTATTAATGATGTCGATGCCTCCGTTGATTCTCCCTGCGGCGTTTGCATCGGAGTACGGCGTAAAGCATCCGTTGGTGTTGATAAGAGCCTCACAGCATTCTTCAAGGCCGCCTGAAACAAGCTGCTTAAAGAGTTTAAATCGGACATACTTGAACCGGCCATTGATCTTCTCGTCCAGCATCCTGACTTTTGTGCGAATAAATTCTTCAACAATGAACAGCTCGCTTTCCAACTGCTCATACTCTTTCGCCAGCCGCTTTTCGTCAGCCTTCAGTTCTTCGATACGGTTCTTGTATTTCTCGGTATCCTCGACAGACTGCTTCTTTGCTTTCAGTCCCTCAACTTTCGTCTCAAGCTCGCCTATCTGTTCGTCTATCTCTTCGGCCCTGACCTGGCCTCCATCTTTCAACTGCTCTATTGCTGCCTGCACCTGTGCTTTCTCCGCCGACTTCGCTTTGTATTCCGGTGTTGCAGTTACATCTGTCTGGCTATCCTCCGCCTGCTGTATCTGCTTCGTGATAGCTTCAACCTCAGACTTTGCAAGCTTGCCGTGCTTTTCCAGTTCTGCCAGTTCACCTTCAAGCTTTGTTTTCTCAGCCTTCTTCTTGTCAAGTGCATCCCTTGTCTGTTTGCCGGTATCCTTGATCTTTTCGAGACGAGTGGACTTATCCAAGTTAAAGGCTTCAAATGCCTTCTGTTTAGCTCCTTCGTATTGATGGTAGGCTATCTCCATCACCGCTTCAATCTGCTCCTGCGAAACTGGCTGGCGGCAGGTAGGGCATGAACAATCGGTTTCATCTGATACAACAGTGGATTTGTCAAAAGCGAATTCAGGATAAGAGAATTCCTCAGCCTCAATAGCATCGTACTTATCGTAAAGTGCTTCTATCTCTGCTTCCAGCGTACTTATCTGTCGTTTACATACGTCTATCTCGCCCTGCTTGGAAAGATAATCATTCTGCAGGTTCCTGTGCTTTGTCAATGCCGCATTGGACTTCTCAATAAGGTCCTTGACCGCATCGTTTTTCTTCTGTTCATGTGCAGTTTTCAACCCGATAAGCTGTGCATCTATCTCAGCCAGCCGCTTGTTCTTCTCTGCGATCTCGCCGCCCGATGTGATTCTGACCTTCTCGGAGCGAAGCTCGTCCTGCTGCTTCTTTAACTCTGCTATTTCCTTCTGAACAACCGATACGACAATGCCTGTAGTATCAGGCATCATGTTTTTATTCTCTGTGATTTTTGCAGGGATCTTCTCCAGCTCTTTGTTGATTTCAGACTGCTTTGCCTTTATGTACGCCTTGTGCTGTTCGGTGTCGTGAGTACCCAGGATATCCTTCAAGTTTGATAGCTTAGAATTGGTTTCCATAACTTCTTCATCCGATATGTCACCGCAAACCTCGATAATCAATTTGCGGCGGTCCTTCCATGGAAAAGCTTTATCGTCATTGAAGAACAGCGGATTGGTAAGGAGCTTGAACGCCTTCTCGTCTGCTATGTCAGCAATACGGCTGTCATACTGCGCTTTTTTGACCGGCACACCATCGATATAGTAATCTGTGGTATTGCCCTTGAAGGTCTTTTCTGCTGCTCCGCGTTCTTTTACCCAGTTCTCGTAGTATCTTTTTTCGATAATCAATGTGCTCCCGTCCAGGTCAAGGATCGCCTTTACTTCTGTTTCAATGCCATGTATCGGTTCCTGGGTTTCGGGGTCAATTGGCTTAATGCCGAAGTCTGCCCGGTTCAAACTGTCCTTGCCGAACAGAAGCCAGCAAAAAGCATCAAATATGGTGGTCTTTCCGGCGGCATTGTCACCGTAGATGTTAACGTTTTTGCCGTCAGCCTTGATCATCAGTTCGAGTATTCCTTTAAAATTTTTAATCGATAATGTTTTTATCCTCATTGGTACCTCCCCTGTGAATTTTCTTTTAATGTAAGTGTCGCAATGTTTTGACATGACATCGAATTTTGATATGCACGGATACATGTATCTGATACAGTCCGGGTGCTGGCAGTATATCTCGCTCATAGGTCACTGCTCGGTATCGATCCGTTCAACAAGTAACGGCTGTGTGGTGAATGTCATTCGTTCACCGCTATAGAAGTAGAGGCCTGACCATTCCTGATATACACCATCTGGAGTGAACCAAAATATGCCCTTTGCGTTTTCGCCGTATGTACCGTCAAGATCCGCTGCCTGTGTTACAATAGGTGTTTCCATGTGATAAGAGCTATCCCCGCGGTGGCCTATGATTTGGATATCCTCCATTGGTGTCAGATAGCTGTTCAAGCTACTCACTTTACCGAGTACTTGTACCTCTTTAATAAGCTGTCCGGCATCTGATAATAGGTATAAATAACCTATACGATCAGGTTGATTGATAAATTCAATTCTGCGCTTGACGTTCTCTCTTTCCAATGATCTCGTTACCTGCGGTAATGCATCATTCGCAACAAGGTCCTTAACAACTTCCTCGTTTGCTTTGGCCGCAGTTTCGTGGCTTGACGGCTCCGGCGGTGTATATTCACAGCCCATCATCACAAACATCAGAGTTAATACCAGTATCAATGCAAATATCCTCTTCATAACTTTTTCTCCTTCACTCAGTTAATTTTTTACCTGCATAGAACGCACGGTCTATATTCGAAGGCAGGTTATCTTTGAATACGCTCCTTGTTGTCATAGAGGATCGTGCGTTATAATCCTCCATTGCTTTGTTGGTAAGCTTTTGCAATGCATAGTAACTATTCCGGAGGCTTGCTTCCTCAGTCTTATCGTCCCTGTCCCACTTATCTCTGTCCTCCGGGAGTTCTGCCTTGAAGATATCCCATTCTTCCTTTGCAATTTCCTCGTTCCGCAGGCACTGGCGGATATAGGCCTCCTGCGATTTAAACCATTCGTAGTCAGCAATCGCCTTATCGCTATCCATAACCTTGTCTACTACTTCGTAGGCCGTGTCTATCGACTGCTCTGCGACATAGGTCGGGAAAAATACGATTTTAGCTAATAATCCGATAAATACCAGGACAACTACTGCTACTGTGATTAGTGCAAATACAACTATTCCCCTTCTAATCTCTGCTTTCTCTTCCTGTTCGCGCTTCCACGGGCCACCCCAATCATCCATGCTTATCTTCCTCCAATCGCTCCTTGAGCAATTCTTGCTCCTGCTCGCTCATTAGTATTTTTGTCTTGCCGCCATTCTGCTCGACAAGTGTAATCCCGTCATATTCAACAATGATGTCATGGATTGGTATATTGATCTCAGCCATTCGGACCATCCTTTCTAATCCGTATGAATTGCGATATCATTGCCTTCCATCCTGTAGCCAAAGCAAAGATTGCCATCGTCACAAATAAGTGCAAGCTGGAGAGTAGTGAGTTTGTGCGGATTGCTAAGAATCCTGTAAACATTGTGAGCATATCCATGCTTGATGCACTTGTAGCAGGTGAATTCTTTTTCATCCTGCTCGGTAGGCTGTTCATTGCCGTAGAATTGCTTTGCCTGTGGCTCAAGTTCCTCTTCATAGATTTGATAGTTCATACTGCCCTTTTCGCCTGAATTTTCAGTAAAGGCCCATGGGCTGTATATCTTGCGTTCAACTGCCATTCCATCCCTTCTTTCTTTTGATTCCCTCCGATTCGAGGGGGGGCTTTATCTTTTGTATATCTGCTGTGCTTTATCTTTGGTGTATTGAGGCGGGTAGGTCCTTCCCCTACTTAACCATTCGGCTTTGCAAGCAATGGAACCATTCGGCTAAACCCACGCCTGTGCGTGTCATATCGCCACGCCGCCGCCTCGTTGGTATTTACAAGGAGATTTCATTTGTGATAGAATAATCTTGACATTTTTTCAGGCCGCTACTTGCGGCCTTTTTCTTTTTATGAAATGATCTTGACGTTGCAGCCTTCCAACTTTTCAGCCAGGTACTGTTTGACATTCTGCATAGCATATATGCGCCAGATACCGCCATCAGCTTCAAAAATAGCCGCTCTAACACCGTTACCATCACCGCCGCGCATCCTGAATACAAACTTGCTATCAGGCTGATCTACTTCTGCAAATGTACGGAACGGGCACAGAATAACCGGATTAGGAACATTGATGTCAGCTACTTTAGCTATACCGGCCTTTGCCGTTACCTTCTGTGATACTCCATCGTCCGATGTGTTCTGGACATTTTCCTCAACGATGTTGCCGACCACTCTCAGCACTGCTGCAGATGCCTCGTTCGGCAGGAAACAGGACTGAATCATGATATTAAATTTCTCCACATCCATGAACTCACCGTAATTGATATGAGGGGTCCAGCCCGTGCAATCAATGAAGGTTTCGCGGGCTTTATCTGCCCTGAGTTCTGAGAATACTGATACCCGAGTAGGTGAGACAATGTGTACGACCAGCGGGCCCTGAAGGTTGTCAACGTTCTCTTTTATGTAGTCAACAAGTCCTGTCAATGTCTGAATTCCTATTGCTGAAGCCTTGGGTGTGGGATCGTATACCTTTGGGATCCTTACAAGATTTTCTGTAGCGTACTGCTCGCCGTTGATCTCGATTACCTTGGTATCTTTCAAGCTTACAAGGTACTGCAATGCATCTTTTAAAATGCTCATGCGTTTCGTACTTCCTTCCTACCGGGATTACCGGTTGATATTAACGATCTTTCTACCTGTTGTATTTTCGCCCGGCTCTACTATCTCGCCGGTCTCTGTGTCAACCTGCAAAGCTGTTTGTCCCGGCATAACGTCCTTGTTCCTGATGTATTCCTCAGCAACAACCTGACCGGCGCCATCCTGCCCGACAAATATCTGAGTAATCACCGGATTGTACGGTTGGACAGAGCTTTTGGCTTTCAACGATACTGCAACATTTTCCCTTGTTTCATCCATTGCCTTAAATTCAAGCTCCAGTGTAACTTTTCGCGCCTTCTTGTAGTCGGTGTTCTTGTCCATGATGTTTCTCAGGACCGTATCGATTTCAATATCAGCCCTCTCAAGAAGTGAACCTCGTGCAATGTTTGCGATATTCAATTTATCCAATGTGTGTCTACCTCCTTTCCTTTTGTATTTAGTTATGATAAAATAACCATGAACAATTTTACTTTGCCCCTCTGAATGGGGCTTTCTTTATGGTTCGATGTACCACTTGGCTGTTCTTATAATGTAAAACGATATGCCACAATTAAATTCATCAGACGGCATGAAGTTATCGGCTCCATCATCGCTTTTCCAATACTTTACAGTTAACGTTTGGCCGTCATTAAAGCCTGGATATTTAGCAATTATTATCTTGCCTTCTTCATAAACCTTACGTGCTTCGTCAAAACTGACCGGCTTTGGTTCGGGCAGGATTTCGATAAGCTCAGTAATATTAGAAACATACAATCTCAAAGTACCGTCGCCAAATGAACCTTCTTCAGTAATGGTAATAACCTTATGTTCGTGTCCGCAAGTATCAATTGCGGCTGCTCCTAATCCGACAACTTCATACCTCTTGCCCTTATACTCCTGTGGATTCTCTGCCGCAAGTTTCATCAGATCGTATGCGTGTATGGGTGCGGGTTCGGTAAGACGGAGAATCCATTCGGACACATAATAGCCATGTCCGTTCCAAGAAAAATCGTCCGCTATCTTCTTGTCCCACTCCACACCAATAGTACCGATGTCATGAACCTCCCTTACTGTGCCTGTATCCCTTTGTTTGATGGGACCGAAAATTTCAACAGCTTCCACCCTATCTCCAACCTTGTACTTCACTACCTCAACCTCCTTTTATTCTGCAGGCATTTCATAGACCGGCCAAATAGCGTCGCATTGCCCACTGTTGGCTTGAGTTTTGTTATATTCCAGTGTATTAGCGTAGTTCGTTATAGCCTGCTGTATCTCATCAAGTACCTGTAAAGCGCGTTCTTTTGTGATATATTCGCCCAAAATATCGTATCCGTCAGCGT
>JAEZBW010000138.1 GCA_023426765.1 Bacillota bacterium | reverse complement strand
CCCCTGGCCCCGGGACAGGCCGACGCGCCCTTGCCGGCCGATCTCCTCCATGCTCCGGTCGATGCCTTCCTCCTCCCCGCTCGCGGTCGGGTCCGGTTGGCCCCGGACCTGGCCGCCCTGCGGCGGTCCTGCCCGGTCACGCGCCCCGGTCGGCCGCGCCTGGCCGCCCTGGCCGGCGGCCGGCTCCATGTCCGGCCCGTGCCGGTCGAGAATGTCGTCATCGGCTTCGATTACGGCCGTCTGCCCGCCCCCCTGGCCGCGCCCGGGGACAAGCCCGAGGGGCTGCCGGTCCATCTGGCCGGGCCGCTGCTCGTCGCCTACACCTGCCGGGAGCTGTTCGAACGCCTGGAGGAAGGGGCCGACGGGGCCAAAACCCAAACAGCAGCCTACGGCAAACGCTACGAGGCCTTGTTGGCCGAGCTGGTGGCCGCCGCCGGCCCGCGCCAGACCGCGCCGGCCGATATTCCCTCGGCCGCCGATCCTTACGGCTTTGGCGAGGATTGGCCGTGAGCCGGGTCGTGCGCCTGACGTCCTGCCTGGGTCTCGGGGCCTCGGCTGCCCCGGCCGGGCTGGTCTGCGACCCGGATACGGGCCGATACGAACTGGCCGAGGCCGTCAACCTGGACGTGGTCGCGGGCCGGCTGGTCCGTCGGCCGGGCTACCAACGTCTGGCCGGGTTCGGTTTCAGCGAACTGTGTTCCGGCGGGGGCGACCTCTATGGCGTCGCCGGGGACGGGCTCTACCTGATCCCGGGCCAGGGCCAGCCCAGGCTCCTGCGCGGGGGGCTGACTCCCGGCACGCCCATGGCCTGGCTGCGGGTCGGCGACGACGTCTACTACGCCAACGGCTTGGAAAACGGCCGCCTGCGCCATGGCCAGGCCCGCCCCTGGGCCGGGGAACGTTATCCCGGCCCGGATCGCCTGGGCCGCTTCGGGCCGCCGCCGGTGGGCTACGAGCTGGCCTTCCATGCCGGCCGCATCTGGATCGCCGCCGGGATGCTCGTCCACTTCACCGAAGGGGCCGGCCTCTACGATTGGGTGGACGCCCTGGCCGGCTATCTGCCGCCCTTTGTCGGCCGGATACGCCTGCTGGCCCCAGTCACGGGCGGACTCTACGTCGGCGACGAGGCCGGCGTGACCTACCTGGCCGGCACCAACCCCAAAACCCTGACCTTTGCCCGGGTCTGCCCCACCCCGCCCCTTCCGGGCAGCCTGGCCCGACTTCCGGCCGGCCGCCACGAGGCCGTGGCCGGCCAGGCGCTTGGGGGCGACGCCGCCGTCTGGGCCGCAAGCGACGGCATCTGGCTCGGGCTTCCCGGCGGGACCGTCAAACGCCTGGCCGCTGTGCCCGTGCCCACCTCCGGCCGAGCCGCCGCCGTGGCCACGCGCGGACGCTACCTGCTTTTTGACCGCATCTGAAACATCCCCGGCCCTTGGCCGCCAACCCTTTTGCCCAGGAGATGCCCATGGCGCTTCGTCTTTCCACCGGCCTTCGCAACATGCTGCTCGGCACGGCCAGCTTCAAGGACATCATGCAAAACGGCCTGATCCGTATCTTCCCCGGCGTCCAGCCGGCCACGGCCGACGACGGCGAAGGAGCCACGCCGCTGCTCGAAATCACCGTCTCCTCCGGGACCTTCACCCCGGGCACGCCCACGAACGGCCTCAACTTCGCCGCCCCGGCCTCCGGGGCCTGCGCCAAGGCGGCCGGGGAAGTCTGGTCCGGCGCGGCCACGAGTTCGGGCACGGCCGGCTGGTTTAGGTTCTACGGCAACGACCGTACCACCGGGGCCGACGTCGGCCATGCCCGCTTCGACGGTTCGGTTTCCACCTCCGGGGCCCAGCTCAACATGAGCTCCACGGCCATCACCGCCGGCGCCACCACCACCATCGACAGCTTCGTGGTCACCATGCCGGCCTCCTAGCCACGTCACGTCGCGAAATGCCGCCGCGCCGCCGGGTGCATCGCCCAGGCGGCGCGCCCCCGGGGGTCGGGAGTCCGTCCCGGCCCCGTTAACCCCAACCGGGCCGCGCGCGCCCAAGGACAGGCCATGGCCGATCTCTATCCGCAGTCCCTGCCCTGCCGCTTCGAGGGCTTTCCGCCCCGCATCCGGGTCGTCTGCGGCCGGGCCTTTTCCGAGCGCCCGGGCACGCCCTATTCCTTCGGCAGCCGGATCACCCTGGCCCAGACCCCCAAAAGCGGCCGGACCTCCGGCCTACTCGCCGTGGGCCAGCCCATCCCCGTCACCGAAATCATCTACGCCGACACCGGCGACGACGACCGATACAACCTCAAGATTTCCCACTACGGCCTGGGGCGGTTCTACCTGGCCGACGCCGACGCCGCCTGGTTCAGTCTGGCCGTGGTCAAGGGTCTGCGCCTGGAAGCCGCCGGACTGTCCCGCGCCTTCGAGACCGTGGATGTCTGGGAAACGCGCATCCCGGCCCACGCCTCCGTGCCCGCGCCGTCCGTGACCCCGGAGGCCGTCTGGCTGGAGGACGCGCCGGACGAGCAAGAAACCGACCGGGTGCGGGCCACCTGGTTTATCGGCGATCTTCCGGCTGGCGGGCGCATCGTGCGCGGCCGGCTGCAACTGGCCGGCGACGTCGTCGTCCGTGTCTAGATCGTATCCCTTTAAAAATACGGTCGTATTTTTAAAGACAAATACATGGTTTTCGTCTGTTGCCCGAAAAACGCCATATGCGTTTTTCGTGGCCGCGACACGAGGATACGCCCATGCCCAGTTCCCTCGTCTATTACCAGACCG
>JAEZBW010000096.1 GCA_023426765.1 Bacillota bacterium | reverse complement strand
CTCCCTCTCCGCCAGATATTTAAAAAAGCCGTCCAGAAATGGGCGGCTTTTTGTTTTTTGTGGCCATGCGAGTAACGGGGATGCCATCAATCGATTTTCAACCCGGAATCCGACAAGAGTCTGGTTCGCTACTTTTCAGTGACCTTTGCGCGGGCGCTCTCTGCCCCTCCAAAGCTCCCCGACTCGCGCCAGGGGGACTTGCCATAGCCCCGAAGGCATCTAGTTACCGATTTTATTAGTAATCGTGTTCTCATTTTTGTTTATTATATTTATTTGTGGCCCACCTCTATTCACCATCACAACAGGCCTTGGATACAAATAAAATTTTTCAGACGGAAACTCTGGTATTGTCGCAACAACACTTCCACCTTTTACAGCATAAAAAACACCCTCTATTACCCCACTATCCTTCTTACTAAACGATCGCGAATGTTTAGCCCTGTAATCCCATGGCGTCTCGACATCTCCAGGTAAAGACCAAATTCCAACTCTACTTTTCTTTGCAGATTCTTGCTTTTCACGCCAATCAGCGCACTCTGGTTCTTTGCATGTATTTGGGTCCACCATGGCTTCGCCTAGCCACACTTGCTCAGAATTTAGGCAAACACCTTTTTTGTAGGCAATTACATGAGGGCGACCAAATCGATCCGAGCTATTGCCTATTATATTTATCACTATAGGATCATTTGTCTCAACCGCCAGTATCCGCAGTTGATTTTCAGAGGACTTATTTCCGACTTGCCCTTCGTCTGGAGCGTCAACTCCATACAGCCTGACTATTTTATTGCTATCTCCATCCCTGATAACAATGGTGTCTCCGCCAACAACTTTTATTCCAAACACAACGCTAGATTCTATCTTATCTTTGTTTGCACGCACCGTATCTTGAACATCATCGTAATTTTGAGGAGCATTTTTTGAAACATAATACTCATGTCCAATCGATTGTGCGCACGAATCTTGACCCGTTGCAAAAACAACAACAACCATAATCACCGAAAACAATGAAAAATAATTATTGGTGTTCATATCACTCCCTATCATACGGGATCATCCCGGAAATTATTTTCACTTATAAGATTAATGATACCATCATTGCAAGCCACGCGCAAGCCAAAGACTATCGACAGCTGCCAACAGGGTTATCCCGTCAAACTCTTGAGGTCCCCCGGCAAAGCCGAGGGGGCGCATTGGACTAAGGAATCAACACATCTTAACGATCAATCTGACGCCCACCGCCCTGCCCCGCCTTGCCCAGCACGGCGTCGATGGCGGCCCTGAGCTCCTCGAACTGCATGGGCTTGGCGACGTAGCCGTCCATGCCCGCGGCCAGCATCTTTTCGCAGTCGCCGGCCATGGCGTAGGCCGTGACGGCCAAGATCGGGATAGCGGCGTTTTGGCTGCCCGCCCTGCCCTGGCGGATCGCCTGCGTCGCGGACACCCCGTCCAGAACCGGCATCTGCACGTCCATGAGCACAAGGTCGAACGTCCGCTCGCCAAGCGCCTCCAGCGCCTCTTGGCCATTGCGGACCGCAACCACCGTGCACCCCAGCTTTCCGAGCATTCTCTTGCCGGCCAAAAGACTCGGGCCGTCATCGTCGGCAAAAAGAATCGTCAAATTCTCCAGATGACGCGCCGGCGAAATATTGCCAGCCGCGTTGTCGGCCACGGGCGACTCTTGCACAAGCAGTAACGGCAACACGCAATACATCGTCGTCCCCACGCCCGCCTGGCTGTCTATCGCCACCTCGCCGCCGAGCATGCGCACGATCTTGCGCACGATGGCCAGCCCAAGCCCCGCCCCCTGGAACCGCCGGGAATAAGCGCCTTCAGCCTGGGTGAACGGCTCGAAAACGAGGTGCTGCACGTCGTCGGATATGCCGATCCCCGTGTCGGCGACCTCCAACAACACGCAGGCATGCCCCGCCCGGCAATAGGGCAGCCGCGACATCGTGACATGCACGGAACCGGCTTCGGTGAACTTGACGGCATTGCCCACGAGATTGAACAGGATCTGCCGCACCCGCAAGGCATCCCCGACAAGGGTCCGGGGCATGTCCGGGGCGATGTCGAAGACCAGCTCCAGCCCTTTGTCCTTCACGCGAAGACGCAGCAGCTCGACGATCTCGTCCCGAAGACTCCAGACGTCGAAGGGCGCGTTGATGATCGGCAGCTTCCCGGCTTCGATCGTGGAGAGGTCCAGGATGTCGCTCAACAGCCTTGTCAGCCGGTTGACGGCCGTGATGGCCATGGCCGCGTACTGCCCCTGCTCGGCGTCCAGGCTTGTGCTCTCAATGAGCTGCAACATGCCGAGGATGCCGTTGAGCGGCGTACGTATCTCGTGGCTCATGTTGGCCAGGAATTCCGACTTGGCCTTGTTGGCCGATTCGGCCCGAGCGGTTGCCTGCAGCAACTCAAGTTGCGCCTTTTTCTGGCTGTCGATATCCTGTATGGTGCCGATGACGGATGACTTCTCAGCCTCCTCGACTATGCCCGATGCACGAAGATGCACCCATTTACGTTTGCCGCGCCCGGTCACCAACTCGCATTCCACATCCACATTGGTGTCACCGCGCATGACAGACAACAACATGGCATTAATATCTGGTATGTATTCAGGAGCGTAGAATTGCATGCCTTCAGCCAGGTCGGGCTTGTAGTCGAGGGGAACTTCGACGATCCTGTTGACCTCGTCGCTCCAGAACAAATCATCAGTCTCGATATTGGCCTTCCACCCGCCGATCATGGCCATATGCTGTATTTCTTTAAGAAATATTTCGCGCTCTCTTAGCGCTTCCTCATTGTTTTGGCGTTGGGTGATATCCCGGGAAATACCCAAAACACCGATCAAGTCACCACGAAAATCGCGCATGGGCGTTTTTATGGTCTCGAAGAGCCCGCGATAGCCGTCCGCGGCGAAAGTCAGCCATTCTTCGTTGACT
>JAEZBW010000055.1 GCA_023426765.1 Bacillota bacterium | reverse complement strand
GGATTGCGCTGGCTGCTGTGCGTATCATTGAGGACCGCACTGGAGTGTATGGGCATCCTTTTGCAATCGATTGGGAGCCGATCTCCAGGTGGTTGCTCGAGCGGTTGATTCAAAAGCCGGATTCGGTTACCAGCGGCATGTTGATTGCTGCGGCATATGAGTTCTTCCGCGATGCGCCTGTACCCGTGCTAAAACGTTTTCTGCAGCAATCTGTTCGTTGGCACCGGGCGTGGTCTAGCCTGTTGTGGTATGCCCTTCCACGTGTCGAGGCGCTTTTGCCTGAGCGGCAGGCAACCGTCGTTGATTCCGGTTGGTGGGGCATCACTGGGGCGCCGATGATCCGAGCCCCCTGGGAGCGCCTCCTCGATGCCGGGACCGGTTCGCGGCTGGTGCTGCATAACTTAATGAAGAACGTCGAAGATCTTTTTCACGATCAGGCACAGATAAAGGATCAATACTGGAATAACGTGCGCAAGCTGCTCATGGCAGGCGGCGGCACCCTGCGGCGTATGGATTACCCCGAATTTACCCTGCTCTGCCGCCCCAGTATCACCCTTGTGCGTCTAGAAACTTTCGGTGAAATACTGAACCTGGGCGTGCAAATACTCATGCTGAACAATTCCGTGACAATGCTCACCCGCGAGCGCCTTGCAGAATGGATCAGGGGCGAATATGCCAAACATACGACCATTCCGCTGCCAGAAAGCCTGCACACTCTTATTGCAAGCGTATTGGAACATCATGCCATCGCTTATATCCTGCTGAAGGAACGCGTTCTGCGAGAGGCATTCCTGGCTGCGCCGTTCCGCATCCGGCGCAAACACATTCAGCGCTTTTGGGCAGACCAGGAGGCATCTGCAGAAGGGATTCGCGGGACAGATCTGCCAAAGGACTATCCAGCATTAAAAGGCGCGTTTGGTGTGGAGGCATTAAAAGAGGCGCTGGCGCATGCGCTATTGGATCATTTTAAGGATGATTGGGGCGCTCCGGAAGAGACCGTCCAGCCGCTAAAAGAGGCGCTGCTGAGTATGCTGCGCGGTGTTGCGATCACATATCATATAGACCCGCCTGACTGGCTGGAGTATTTCCCACCGGTACCCACCGAGGATGACTTGGAGCACACGCAAGAGTTGGCAAATTTCTTAATCCGTCAAACTGAAAACGCCGTGTTAGAAATGGCCCAGGCACTGCGGATAGATCCTGGACAGGGTCTTCCTCGGCTTGCTGGTGGCCAGCTCACATCGCTGGAGCGGAACTGCCGGCGTTTGGTCAAAGCGATTGCCGGGGTATCGCAGAAGAAGCTGACGGAAGCCGAACCGCGTATTTTTACCTGCCGCCCGATCTCGAAATGCGCGGCGCTCGATCGGGGCGACCTGGCCGGTGACTGTTCTTCCGGCAGCGTGCCAATGCGCTCGCTCTCACCGCACCATATCTATTACGGGATTTTCGAGCACGGGGAGCAGCAGCGCGGGTACATTACCGTATACGAAGCCGGGGCTGAGATCCTTCGTGAAGAAGGTCCGGGTGAACACATTCCCGTGCTGTGTCTAGAGACGATCAATGTGCCGATCCGTGTATTTGATGCTATCCAGCAGGATTTACTGCTGATCATAGATGCGGTGGCAAAGAGCCGCGGGCTGGCAGAAAGGCTGGTGCTGATAACAAACCTGGGTACGTGGAACTATCAGAACGGCGAGGTGCTGAGGCAGTCGCGGCGGTTCCGGCAGGGCAAGGCCGTGCGTCTGTACCCCGCCGACCCAGCAAGCTGGAACGTTTACCGTTTGATAGCCACAGAAGCGGAATACTATACCGCTTTCTTTGATGACAGCAATGCGCGCCGGTATGATGGTGACTTTCGCCTGCTGGCCCCATTCAACCCCACCCTGGATGCGGTTGAGCAAGAAAACATCGCAGAGGCGGGGCGTATCGCCGCTTTACCACCGAAACAATTGCGCATTACCGCACAGGGCAAAAACGGCCCGGCAGGGTTTATCTCGGAGCTGCCACAGATCCTCTAGCTTGCGTATCCCGTCACACCCTCCGGCTGCTGAACATTCTATAAATAAAGCATCTCACAATACTGGAGGAACCATTGATGGCCAGCATGCCTTTACCCCGTATTGTCTCGCGCCCCGCGTTTGAAATCATCGGACCCAAAACCTGGATCGGCGGGCAAGAGAATGAACAGTTTGGCCGTTTCTGGGAGCGGTGCCGGGCAAACGGCTCGCTGGATACTGTCCAGTGCATTCAGCAGAGCTCCGGGTGGCCGGCAGGCCCGCAGACCGGCGGGGCGGTGCTCGGAGTCTCACGCGTAGAGGCGGACCCCTTCCGGCGCGCGTTCTTTTACATGATCGCCGTGGAGACGCCGCTAAATGGCCTGCCCCCTGGCGTCGCAGTGAAGGGCATGGAGCGCTTTACAATCCCTGCCACACAGTGGGCGGTCTTTGAATGCCACGGGCAGATGCCCGACGCCCTGGTCGCGGCGGAGATGTTTGCCTTTCTGGAGTGGTTGCCCGCCTCCGGCTACCAACACGCGCTTGCACCCGAGATGGAGGTGTACCTGCCCACCAGCGAGATGTACTGCGAGTTCTGGCTGCCTATTGTTGCGAAGGGTTAAAGTCTTCAGCAGAAGCCTTGCAA
>JAEZBW010000717.1 GCA_023426765.1 Bacillota bacterium | reverse complement strand
ATTGTCGGAATTGATAGAGGTGATCGACGAGAGGGATTATCTGCTGGTCCGGTTGAATGCTCAGGTTCTCTTTAATTCGGGCAGCGCTGAAATCATGGAAGAGGGAAGGAAGACGCTGGATTTACTGGGGAAATCCCTGATTTCGCTGGATAATGAGATTATGGTCATAGGACATACCGATACCGTTCCGATTAATACGCCGCTTTTTCCTTCAAACTGGGAGTTATCCACCAAACGGGCTACCAACGTCGTTCTTTATATGGTGGAGTCCATCGGTATTAAGCCAGAACGGCTTACTCCCGCAGGAAACGGGGAATTCAGACCCATTGGGGACAACCGCACGGTGGAAGGCCGTCAAAAAAATCGCAGAATTGAACTGATGATACTGAAAAACTAGACAAACGCAATCACGGAGCAACCTGTTATGGTTGTTAGACGAAGCATCAGAAAGAAAGTCCGGCATGGCAAAAGGCGCATTTCTTATAGAGATGCGCCTTTATCACCAGGAGTTAAAACTCCGTTTACATTGCGGGACCGGCAGCATTACGGATTATTCGTTGGCAGGCGCCTCCCGGAACAGAAGGCTGATACTGTAAACGCCTGCAATCCCTACCAGAGAGTAAATAATTCGGCTGCCTAATGCATCGGCGCCACCGAAGATACTGGCGACAAAGTCAAAGCCGAAAAGTCCGACCGTCAGCCAGTTTATCGCTCCCACAATCATCAGCAGGACTGCCAATCTGTCAACAGGTGTTCTCATAATGACAACTCCTTTACCATAGAGTCGAAAGGTTCGGGGCTGCTCATCAGCCTGATACCTTAATGTAAATCTGCAATGGGAAAACGATTTCCCTTTTGTTGCAGGTTTCCGCATTTAGTATGACCGAATCAGTTAAAAATAATACCGACATCATTTTTCACTATTTTTCAACTGATCGATCGCATTTTCAAAATTTTACAAACCTGCTCGTGTCATTTGCAGCATGGCTTCAGGTTATGATATAATTCAGCAGAGATATTACGATCAAGATGCATCAAGGTATTATTCAGCGCATGGGAGGGAGAAGTATCCATGGCATCTTTTTGGGATAAGGAAGAATTGATTGGGAAAATTACAAAAAACAATCGTGAAGAAATTCAGATCAAGCAGGTTTCCAAAAGCGGCAAAGAGTATGTTGATATCCGGGTTTTCTGGTATGACAGCGCTGAGGATGATTTCAAGCCCAGTCAAAAGGGCGTGGCCGTTCCCATGGATGCATTGGCTGAACTAAAGGAGATACTGCAGAAAATCAACATTTAAGTTCAGGTATTGTTTTTATCAAATGTCCTAAGACCCCTGCCTCTATAGGCGGGGATAAACCGATTTCTGCTTCAGTGGTGAGTATAATCCCCCACTGAAGGACATTTGATAAAATGCTCGCGGCGCGTTGCACACAAAACGCGCAAGGTAGGCGCTTTCAGCGCCCGCGTTTTGGCGCACAATTCGCGCAAGCGCTCATTGAAATGATAAATGCCGCACCCTTGCGGGTGCGGCGCTTTATGTGAAAAGCCTGGAGGCTCCGGGCCCTGAAAACCTCCGGCTGTAAACATCATATGCTTGACGACGGGCAGGTGTGCATATTGGGTTTCATCCATCAGACATTGTTTCCCGGCGGTAAGGTTTCTCTGCTGGCGGTTGATGAACGAATGAAGCCGGACATGAAGCAAGAGCTAAAGGCTTATGGAATCAATCTCGCAGAGGTTCCCCAAAGCGACAGGCTGCAGCCTTGCGTTTCAGGACATCCTGACATGCAGCTGCTGCATGTTCATGACAACATCCTGATAAGTCATCCGCATTTATCTCCTGCTCTTCGGGAAAAACTCGGGCAGTATGGGTTTTCGATTGTTACGGGAAACACCATGCTGAAAGCAGCATATCCCCTTGATATTGCCTATAATATTGCCATTGTTGGAAAGGTTGCGTTTCATCATTTGCAATTTACCGACAATACTGCGGCAGATTACCTGCAGTATTGCTCCATCCGTTTAATCCATGTGAATCAGGGATATGCAAAGTGCTCCACGCTGCCCATCACGCCGGAAAGTCTGATAACGTCGGATCCATCTATCGCCAGGGCGGCCACAGACATCGGGTTTGATGTTTTATTCCTGCCTCCCCAGACGAACATAAAGCTTCCGGGTTTAAATTATGGTTTTATCGGAGGCACGGCAGGGTTTATCGACAGGAACCTGCTCGCTTTTACGGGTGACCCGGAAATATTCAATGATGCAGAAGCCATAAAAGCATTTTTATTAAAGTATGGTGTACGATGGATCCGCTTGGGTAAGAATGAATTGTATGATTATGGCGGTTTGCTTCCGCTGTTTGAATAAATGGTGTACCAGGGGGAATTGAAATGGATAAGAATCAGCAAAATGAATTGAACACAATACCGTTGGAACAGCAATTGGAAACCCAGATCGCTCAGATGCCCGCCGAGCCGAAAGCCGAACAGAAATATGCGGAAATACCTGCTGCCGGGCTGAAAGAAAAACCCCGATCCTCTGATACCGCAGCAGACAGCCGAACCCTTGGCATTGGAGACTGGATGATCACCCTTTTATTCTTCCTGCTGCCCATCGTGAATATCATCGTGATGGCCATCTGGGCTTTTTCATCCAGAGGGAACATTCACAGAAGGAACTTTTCGCGGGCATGCCTTTTATGGATCATCATTCTTCTGCTTGGTTATGTTGTAGCAATGACGGTAGCCGGATATACCATTTTTGACATTTTTACAGGCAGCTTATGACAGGTCAGCATTACGGTGCCAGCCAGGTAAACGGATAAACCGGGATATTTCTTAAAACCCAGAAGGCAAAAAGAGAGATGACAATCACCCAGGTTACAGCCGGATATAACCTTAAAAACCAGTTCGCCTTATGCAATGGATTTTTTCCTGTAATAAGCCAGAAGAACCATAGCCCCAGCGAGGCGGATAAAAACAGCACGATGGCAGGCCATAAGACATTCAGTGAAAATGCCTGTGCAAAACGCCCATGCAATACATGGTGCATCGCTCGTGTCATTCCGCAGGCAGGACAGAACAGCCCTGTTAAACGATAAAAGGAGCAACCCGGCACCAGCGGATTTCCAAAAGGATTCATCCGATAAACGAATAGGACTGCCGTTATCAGAACAAGGCAGGTTCCGATGAAACAGAACACCCTGAAAAATGGCTTACCCAACAGAGTAAGCCATTTTTTAACCGGTATTTCAATTGGTTGTTTGCGATTAATAATCATACTGATATTGCATGTTCATGATTTGCTCCAACATTTCCTGGTATTCGGGGCTGGATAAAATAACAATATAGGAGACAACTGTAATAATAATGCTGAAGATCAGAATACCCAGGCTTATCCAGCACCACATCTTTGTTTTTTTGGAGGCTTCCTGTGCAAGTTCAATATTGCCGGCACTGATATGCTGGGGGATCTTGCCCGAGGTCACAAGAGCGACGATAGCGAAAGCCAACGATACGAGGCTGATACAGCTGAAGCAGCAGATTGCGCTGAACACGATTAACAGGATGGATTGAACCTTGTAATCCGGTATAGCGGGCATCTGCGGGTAAGTGTTGGGCTGAGGCTGCTGATAATTGCTGTAAATCGGCTGGGGCTGCTGGGAATTGTTTGGGTTGGGCTGGGGCTGCTGGGGAACCGGTGTGCTTTCCAGCAACTCTCCGCAAGCCGGGCAGATGCGCGTATACTCACCAACCTCCTGGCCGCATTTCGGACAAAACATAATGAACCCTCCTTCATTCAGACGGCAACGCTTACCAGCTTAGAACAGTGTAAAGCTCTGCCGGCGCGAGATCTGATTTCCCTGAATGGTGCTGCTTTTATTTGGGAAT
>JAEZBW010000693.1 GCA_023426765.1 Bacillota bacterium | reverse complement strand
CGGCTGAGGGAAGAAAAACTGCGAATCATCGCACAAATCGTAGGATGCTCCTATGACGGGCTGAAACAACGGTATTGGCACAGAAAAAAACAAATGTATACCATCGCGGCAAGTGCTGTGGTTTCATTGGGAATGCTCTTTTGCCTTATTCTGGTGAAGCAGAGCAGGGATATTTTGAAAAGAAGGGATGCCATGCAGAGCAGCTCAGATTTTATCACCGACCAGTTGCAATATTACCTGGCAGATCTTCCCTCAAAGCTTGGCGACTCTCCCGAAACAGCGCGGCTGATGAATGAAAATGTTTGTACGATCCTGCGTGATCTGCAGCATGATATGGAAAGGCAGGAATGGGGAGCAAAGAGTGCCTTTTCAGACCTGAAGCTTGAAGAGATTTTGAAGGTCAATCCCTATGACACCGCTGAAAATATTATTCTTAAAGCGGGCATATACCGCATGCAGGGAGATATGCAAGCTTATCTGAACCTGATACAAAACCTGTCGGTGTTGAATCCCAACGACTTTACAGGGGATGTGGAAGCCTATGTTAAGGACGCCAAAATATTTTCCAGCCTTTTGGAGTCGTTAAGAATTAAGGGTGGGCTGTATGTTTCCAAAGTCCAGGGTAACTGGCTTGAGTATGGCCTGCTTGAAGGAGACATTTTGTTCAGCTTCCGGGAGGACAACGAAGTTCACTCGCTTGCTTATATCGATGACCTGTATCTGATCTATGCCTTTCTATCCCCGGAAAATCCGGTTGAAGTGTTTTATCTGCGCTGGGATGGAGAAAAGTACGTGAAAAAAAGTATTATCATAGATAAACCAATGAGCTATGAGGGTATGAGGGTTGGCCTGTATGAAATTTGATATTTGTTTGCGCAATTTCTTCGGTTGTGATAAAGGTATCTTCCCAATATGATGGACAGAGGGTTTGGTATGGATAAAATTCAGGAATATACATATGAAGCATTTATAAGCTACAGACATTGTCCCTTCGACCAGAAAATCGCTCTATTCATTCATCACCGACTGGAGACCTTCCGGGTACCAAAGCGGTTCTCTTCCTCATTGCCAACCGGAATGCTGAAAAAGGTATTTCTGGATAACAAGGAGCTGCCGACGTCTTCTGATCTGGGGAGAAGTATTTTTGACGCCTTAGCTCAATCAAGGTATTTGATCGTCGTCTGTTCGGAGGATACCCCCATATCGGTCTATGTGAAACAGGAAATTGAAACCTTTGTGAAGCTTGGAAGGCAGGAACGGATTATACCCGTTCTGATCGGCGGAGATCGTGAAAAATCCTTCCCAGAGCCTTTACGGCAGCTGTGTGGGCCTGAAGCCGGATATCTGATAGATATTCGGACAACCAGCGTTGCAAACACCCAAAAAATGCTGGAACGAAAAATATATGATATCATCTCCATTCTGACGGGCATAAACGCAACAACCTTGTTCGAAACAGGAGAAAGAAGGCACAACTCCCGTATGGTCATTACAAGTCTGTCCATCGCAGGCATTTTAATAGCTTTAGGTGGTATAGCCCTATCCAGTGCGCTCAGGATGTACGACATGAGCCAACAGATGAAATATCGGACCGGTCTGCTGACAGATTCGGTACAAAGTTATCTGGAGCTTTCTCTCCCGGTTTTTCATGCGAATGAAGGCTACACCCGGACAGGGATTGATGCTCTGAAGAAAAATGAAGCTTCCCTGTTTCAGTTATTGGATGATGATATCATTCTTTCAACTGTGGATGCATTCACCGAAAACAGTGATTACAGTACCAACGAGGAAACGAGTATGATGGAGAACCTCGTTGCAAACCTGCTGTATCAGGGGGATCTGCATTCCACCATTGGTGAATATGACAACAGCCTCGCAGCATATGAAAAGGCTTTGAATCTGCTGCTTTCATCGCAGGAAGTATATGCAAAAAGCGCCTATTTGATGGATCGGCATGACGGATATCTGTTAAGAACCTATGAAAAACTGGGTGACACCTATTTGAACCTGAATAACATCCCCCAAGCCATTCGCAGCTATCATTCCGGGGAGGAGGCCGGTGAACGGTTCTCCGGAAGGATGATGGATAAGGGTGAAAAATATGACATCATCCTGAACTCCTCCCTGGGCAGGATTTACTATCATCTGGGAGAGCTGTATTATCATCAGGGCGATATGGAGCGTTCGCAGCAGTTTATGAATCAGGCAACCCTTCGCCTGAGCCAATTGATGAAGAGCATTTTTGATATCAGCGGTACTCACATCAGATGGTTGTATGAGCTGGCAGAGGACTGCGCCGCCCTGAGAGAATTATATTCGATCTTTGGAGACAGCGCTTCAATGAAAAGCGTGGTATTGGATGAAATTGAAATACGGCAACTGATTATGAAAAAGGATCCCTCCAGCCATAACCGTTATGAACTGGCCCAATGCTATTCCTTGCTCGCCGGTTTTTCAACTCAGGAAAACAACCTTTCCGAAGCTGAAAAGAGGTATGAAGAAGAGTTTGGAATCCGCATGGGCCTGAACAGCGAAACAGGCAGTCAATCCAATATCCTTCTGACCAGTCAACAGACTGCGATCAATACTCTCCGCATTGGTAATCAATATCAGCGGGAAGGAAAGGTGGCAGAAGCGGAGAATGCATACCAGGAGGGGCTTGCACTGCTGAAGGGCTGCATCCGCCAGGATACCCCCATGCTTCAGAAAAGCAGGCTTATTAACGAAACATTCTGGCATAATGCCAATTCTCTGACGCTTCTGATCGAGGGGAAGAAATATGACGACATCCTCAACCGCTGTAGGAACGACCGCGTATGGATAAGCTCTCTGTTTGACGAAAATAGCGCTAAAGTCTCCTTTATTCGTGAATTGATCGACAGGAATACTGGAAACCTGTATTATTACGAGGGTTGGGCTCTGCTGCTGAAGAATGATTATGACGAAGCCCTGAAGCATATCCAATACGGCATAACACTTGTAATACCGCATTATGAGAGGAATAGCGCGAATGCAGCCCTTAGCCTTTCATACCTGTACGACCTGAAAGCCCGTGTGCAGTTAAACCTGAATGACTTTGCACAGGCACAGGAAAATGCGGCCGAGGCAACGCTGATTACTCCGGGAAATATCCCATTTCAAATCACACTGGCACACACATACCTGTTTAATGGGCAAGTGGATAAAGCGATGAAGATTTATTTACAATATAAAGAAGTCGTTGCCGGTAACAATGAAAAAACGATGGGACAGTTAATACTGCAGGATTTCACCTACTTCAGGGAGCATGGCCTTTATTCCACGGATATGGAAGAAATAGAGGTTATGTTGAAAAAGACGGACTAATAATTTCTTCTATTCTTTGCTACAAAAAATGCTGAGAGCAAAACAAGTGCGAGTAAACCGCCATAAATCAACAGGTTGTTGCTTGTATTCACACCGAAGGTTAGCCGTGCTCCGGAGGGTGCTGTTGGAACACCTCTTCCTGGAGTGTTCATAAAATTATTTCCGGCAGGATTTTGCATATTCCCGACGGGCCATTGTGTGAATCTGTTTCCCATTTCTGAGAGCATTGAAATCTGTTCTTCAGTCATTCCAAGTTCCAGGAGCTTTGATTTTACTTCATCTGTAACATTTCCGCCGGTTTCCTGCAAGATCTGCATGGCCTGCATCATAAGCTCGCGATCCAGCATACTTTCTGCCTGATTCGGAAAGAAGTTTGCACCCCATTGCATATTATTCGAGTTTGCCGGTCGGCCTCCCATGTTAAAACGAGCAGCTCCACCCATCATGCTGCCCAATGTGGAAA
>JAEZBW010000650.1 GCA_023426765.1 Bacillota bacterium | reverse complement strand
CCAAAGAATATTACTTCTATCGCACCGCCGGGAATGATAAAAATATTCAGGCAATGGCCCGGGAAATGAGACAAGCCGGCCGGCTCCGCGAGGATGAAAATATCCGCAGGCGCCTTTCTTCGGTTGCAAAAGGCAAGTTCATCTATAACCTCCGTGAAAATCCCGGTACTTACTCCTATCTGAAACGCCAGGCCTCCAAAAGAAAGCTGAACATCCATGATTTGGCCGCGCAGTTTGGCTTCGTTTATAAAGCTGCGGCTGCCGCAGCCATCGATCCCGACGAGATCTGGAAATTGCGGAAGGAAGGGCTTACTTATATTGAAATTGCTGAAAGACTGAACAGCAACCCAACCACCATATCGGGGCTTTGCAAAAAGCATTTCGGCGGAGATCCGCTGATTCCGCGCCCCATCGACAGTTATATCACCGTTCAGGAACTGATGAACCAGTACCATATGGATCATAAGACCATTCTGAAGCTCGTTTCCGATCATCATCTGGAAAATCACCGGTCCATCCGGCACCGCTATCTGAAAAAGTCTGAAATCGTCCCCATCCTGTTGGATTACAGGCAGAAAAGCCTGCAGCATCAGGCACTGATGAGCCGTTACGCCGAAGCGGACATTTGTCAGGGTTAGGACGAACGAAGAAACACCCTCCCTCCGGTGAAGCAGCCAAGTTTGTTAACCTTTTCACATATTCAGTTAACAATAAAGTGAGGATTGGGCACTATCAAATTGGCTTGAAATGCGCTAAGATAGTAATTGTTCTTTTTATCAAACGGTTGAACTGTACAATCCCTTGCCCCCCTACAGTTTAACCTTTTTTCTTTTTCGTCCTCAGATTTCCCGCTTAATCCACCAGATCGTTCCTGACCGCGAAAACTGCCAGCTGCGTACGATCGGTTGTGTTTGTTCTTTCAAAGAGTTCACTGATGATATTTCTGATCCTTCCTTCGCTCAACCGCAGCAGCAGCCCGATTTCCCGGTTGCTTTTGCCTTCAACGATATAGGACAGAATCTGCTGCTCGGATGCCGACAGATCGATCGTCACCTTCCCGGCCTGCATTTCAGAAATGGACTGAACCATCGTGCCCAACGCCTTTTCATGAAAAACGGGGTATCCCTTGTTGACGCTTTTAATGACCATCCGGATATGATCCTGTCCCGAATCCTTCAGCACATAACCCTCCGCTCCGTATCGCACGGCTTCGGTAATATAATCCTGGTCTTCAAAGGTTGTAAAGATGATCACCTTCGTGCGGGGAAAATGACTTTTGATCAGCCTGGTTCCTTCTATGCCGTCACATTCAGGCATCCGGATATCCATCAGGACTACGTCGGGCTTGTATTGACCGCACAGCGCAAAAGCTTCCCGGCCGTTTCCTGCACTGGCTTCCACTAAAATGTCCGGGTCCTGTGCCAGTAGCGTTGTGATCGTTTCCCTGAATATCAGGCTGTCATCCGCAATCATCACCCGAATGGGTTTGCCTTCCAATTCCATCAACCTCCTTCTGTCCGGATTGGATTTCTCCTGATGCCAGCGGGTCTCTTTTACATACAGGCTGTTACCTTATGAGGGGGCCTTGGGTGCTGTCTGTCTCTATGCAGGCAGCGGAAGCTCTGCAATGATGTTAAAGCCCTGCTCGCCGTCAGAACCAAAGCTGATGCTTCCTCCAAGCTTTTTGATCCTTTCTTCCATACCGGTCAGCCCATATCCCCTGACAATATCTCCGCAGCCCTTGCCGTCGTCAAATATGTAAAGCCTTAAAGAATTGTGCATGCACTTGATAATGATGCTGACCTTTTGGGCCTGTCCATGCCGTATGGCATTGGTGATGGACTCCTGACAGACGCGGTATATGGCCATCACCCGGGATGCATCCAGCTCGGGGAGTTTGCCCGAAATAGAGTATTCCACCCTGGTTCCCGAAGTATCGTTGGTTTTCATCAGATGATTCATCCACTCGGACAGACCGGCTGATTTAAAGGATTCAAGGCATATTCCGTTCAGGCAGCTCCGGATATCCTCCAAAGCCTGCCGCGAAAGGCTGATGCTTTTATCCATCGAATTTTTAATCTCTTCCTGATTTTCGTTTAACTGCAGCTTCACATTCTCAGCCAATGCAATCAGCAGCGTTAACGTGTGGCCGACGGTATCGTGCACTTCCCTTCCCACACGATTCCGTTCTCTGGAGATCGCCAGTTCCTCGATCGTGGACGATAATTGCTCCAGCCTCTGGTTTGCTTCGGTCAGCATGGTGTTGGACTGGGTCAGCCTCTCGTTTGCTTTTGTCAGCAGAAGATTCTTCGTGTTGATCTCATCCAGCAGCTGCTGCTCTTCGGTCCGATCCTTCACGATGAGCACGCGCCCTGTCGCTGCTTGCCTGAAACCCGTTAACACTCTTGCCTCGATGTACCGATCCAGTCCATTCAGCTTCAGATTGCCGTTTACAGGCTTCAGGCCCGCACCCCTCATCACCTCAACAATTTGAGGAACAGTATCGGAATCGCTGTTTTTCTGAAGATAGCCGATGATTTTATCCACCGGATCATAAATTTTCAGGCGAAGCTCCGGAATAAGCCGGGCCACCGCTTCATTCATTCCCACCACCAGGTCTTCATGATCCACGATTATGATGCCCTGTGAAGTGTTCTCTATGAACTCTCTGGCTGCAACGGGTATAAGGTTCAAAAATCTCTTTTGATAGACAGCCACACCCAGGAAGATCATCGTCAGAAGCATGACCTGGGAAGTGATATCCAGCCCTTTATTGGGGATAACATCGGTCAGCATCAGGACATTCGCCGCCATCGGAAGCACTACGGCCATCAGAAGCCAGTTGCTTTCCCTTGCGCTTTTGCCGAATTTCTTTCGCATGCAGGCAAAAAGATAAAAGGTACCCGATAGAATACAGACATAGGATTCAACCGTATGTACCCAGAAGACAGGACCCCTGAACAGCTTTGTTTTAAAGATAATTTCCCTGTAAAAAAGATGATGCAGTTCATTGGTCATCAGAAACAGATAGCAAACAGCCGGAAACGTAAACAAAACCCACTTGAACAGGTTGTTATCGGCCAGTTTGGAATGAACCGTGGTCAGGCAGAAATACAGCCAGCTGGCCCCGATATAAACGATGGGGAGGAACTTTATCTTCAGGGCGATCATCTCCCGGACAGGATCCGTTGCGACGATGAGTCCAATTTCGGAGAGGTGCCACAGCATCAACAAAAACACGCAAAGCATGTAACTGGAGGTGGATCGATTTTTCCTTCCGTTTGCCACAAGATAGGCCAGAATGGCTGCTGCGAGCACCGCGCTGACAGCCTGTATGATAATGATCATGGTAAATCCTCCTGATACTCCCCCTGGGAGCCGGCTCGGAAAATCATGTCTGACAAATACCGGCTTGTACTGTTTTTATGAAAAACCTGAATCCCCGGGCAGACTATCGTTCTAAAGCTTCACCAGCTTTATTTCGCCCCAGGCCCCCATGCTTTCCCCGATGATGATCAATGCACCGGAAATCCCTTGAATGGTTTGAACCTTTTTTAAGGCCGGTTCAATATCATGGGCAGCCCTTACGATATTCCCCAATGCAGTGGCTGCTGCGTCTGCAAGGCAGGCATCCCTGGACAGTATGACCACCGCATCTGCAAGGCCAAAGCTAAGGGAATGCCCCACGGTGCCCGATGAGGTGCATACCGACATGGGTAAATCCTCCGGCTGCAACTCCAGTCCGATTTTGTTGGACAAAGGCGATTCACCGGCGTAGATACCCACAACCCGTTTCTTTGTACCGGCAAGATAGATATCTCCCCCGTTTTCAATGACCAGTTCTTTTGAGAAGGGAGCCAGATCGCTGAAGACATACATGCTGAAAGCCCCTGCTATGGCGGCCATCGGTCCGACGCCGGCGGTCTGGGACGCTCTGCACATATGGCAGACGATCTCCGGTGTATCTTCAAGGGGCTGGATGGGAACAAGACTATGCAAAAAAACCGGCTGCCTGCGGATATACCCCTCCACCTGCTGCCGGTATTTGTGAACGCTTTGTTCGGCCTGCTTTTGAAGGTTGACCGTCGCACCGATGCACAAATCGGTCTGCTTCACCTTCACAGAAAAATAGGTTAGATCCTGACCTCTGATGGTTCCGCGGTAGTTCCTGGGTTCTTCCTTCATGCTCATCACCCGCTCCGTCAGGCTTCGGGCTCACGCTGCGCCAGATGCAGTACCCCCATGGGGCATGCCCGGACGCAAAGACCGCAGATAAGGCATTTTTCCTTGTCGTAGGCC
>JAEZBW010000647.1 GCA_023426765.1 Bacillota bacterium | reverse complement strand
AAAAAATTTTTAAAGCAACTAAAAAGCAATGACATTGCGCACTTTTTGGGTAAATGACAAAAGCTTGAATCCCAGTATTATCAATGGGTTTCAAGCTTTTTCTCCTCTTCAACTGTCAAAGACGGGATTGTACTATAGAAAATAATCCAAATGCAATAATATTACTAAGGGTATGCCAATTTCATTAACAGCCATTGCCTCAGAGCTCCGAACTCCACATATGGAGGCTTTGAAGGTATGTCACTCCCCACTGCCAAATATCGCCACAGTCTGGTTATCCAACACAAACCTTTGTCCGTCCCATTTTAGAAAATTTTGTATATAGCCCAGTGAATCGGCATTGTACCTGCCGGCGATTTTCTGGAATGCCATAAGCTCCAGGACCCTGTCATAATCAAAGTCAACAGGCTGCAGTACACTGAGCGGATTCACGAATCCGCTGATGGGAGCCTTCAGCAATCCGTTGCGGTAGTAAATCTCACTGAGATATTCCGAGCCCTTATTTGAGATATCCAGCAAATACCTCATTTTATTATTTTTGCTGACCACCTCAACCACATATCGATCCTTGTAGGTAACGGTATATTGATATTCACTATTGTATTTTTCAAAATCGAATAATAGTTTTGTTTGGTTATTCAGATCCGAAAAAATATAATGGTACATTATCGCGCCGCTTCCGCCAGAGGCTATACTAATCTGGATGTCCAGCACACCGTCGCCTGTAAAGTCACCGAGAAAAAGCGCCGGACCATATCCTGCATTCTCTTTGAGCGCTGTCTCGTAAAACTGACCGGTGCTGCCATCCTGTATAACGAGGGTAATATTCTGAACAAACGGACTGTCAGGCGTTTTATAACCGGTAAGTAAAACGTTGTCTGCTATTCCATCGCCATTGACATCGCCTGATGCAAATGAAAAAGCATTTGGTTCCTGCCTGTAATTCCAGTAATATGGGCTATACATAATAACACCTGTTCCATATAGTATTTACATAGTATATTATGAAACGGGCTTATAGTTTGGTACTGAATTTAAGATGACCATCCTGTAAATGCCTCTATCGGGCAAGCACGATACAAAAATAGCACTTTGGGGCAAAATAGCACTACAGCAGAGTAACATAAACTTTGTCATCTTTTGTGTATAGCAAACTGAAAATATCCATACCATAATTTGCCCGATATTCTATGAGCAAAAAAATTGGTCCGTATTGTTCAGAATAGTAAAAGGCAGTGTTCTGCAGTTTTTCGCAAAGGCTTGTAATATGACGCCGGTATTGCTATAGTATAAAAATAGTACACCAGAATAACTGACCCATTAAAGGATATTTACTGATATGCCAATAATGCTCTATATTTTTACATATAATATTCTGCCCATATTCGTGCTGGTCGGTGTCGGCTTCGTCATCGCAAAGAAATTTACCATTGACATAAACACACTGACAAAGATCAATCTATACACAATGGTGCCAATATTCACTTTCGTTTATCTGTATACCTCCACAATACCGCTGGAGTTGTTCAAGGTGCTTCTGTTAGGCGTTATTCTTCTTGTGATCAATTTCACGATTTCATATGTCCTCTCAAGCATTCTGAAATATGACCGAGCAAAAAAATATGCATTCATCAATTCAGTTTCATTCTATAACAGCGGAAATATCGGCATACCATTGATCACACTGGTGTTCAGCAGCCCTCCGTTCGTGGTGGACGGCAGAACGCCATACCTTGACCTGGCCCTGACCGCTCAAATAATGATGCTGGTCGTGCAGAACATATCCATCAACTCTATTGGATTTTTCAATGCAGGGCGGGCCAAATTGAGTCTTAAGGAAACCGTTCGCAAAGTACTCAAGGTGCCAACGATCTATACCGTTCCATCTGCATTTTTATTAAGGCTTGTACCATTTGACATGACGACGCTTCCCTTCTGGCCTGCGCTTGAATACCTCAGGAATGCGCTGGTGGCGGTGGCGCTGCTGACCCTGGGTGTACAAATTTCCAGAACAAGGTTCAACTCGCTGAAGCCCGGCGTTTTGCTGTCGCTGCTGCTCCGTCTTGTCGGAGGTCCGGTATTGGCGTTGGGATTAATTCATATCATGTCCCTTCAAGGGATTGTTGCCCAGGTTGTCTTGATTTCATCAGGTGTTCCGACAGCTGTCAACACTGCACTTATTGCAGTCGAGTTTGACAATAATGCAGATTTTGCTTCACAGACCGTATTGCTCTCCACACTGCTATGCACTATTACGCTCTCAGGAGCTATCTATGCGGCGCGGTTACTGTTCCCCATATAAGTTGACTAGCATTGTGTTGTATTTTTTTCCGTTCTGGTTTCATTCTCTATGCCAGCGGTAATAATCCTATAACACTTCGGTTCAATTTCCAATGTGGACAAGCCCCCATGCCCCCTCGCTGCGGGCGAAATTAATTCGTCCTACGCTATACTCCGTGCGCCACACCTAAACGTGGCGTTTGAACAACGTCAGTGGGAGATTGTACTCGCCACT
>JAEZBW010000572.1 GCA_023426765.1 Bacillota bacterium | reverse complement strand
ATAATATGAACGTAATCACGGCTGTGATCAGGTATTCAATTTTATGACGGGATAAAGCTGCCATGATGAACAGCACTGAAATTCCGGCGATGACCACCGCACCATTCCAGAATGCCATCATCCCAAGAAGAAGCCCGGCCAGGATGCAGGGGATAAAAGACTGCGGCAGCCATGCTTCCCGGGAGATAAGTATGCTTTTCAGATAGCCCGGAAGGGCAGCAGCTGTTTTCTTTTGCACTGCAGAATCCTTCATCGTTCTTTTGATGTTTTCAATGGTTTCAATAAACAGCGGCAGCAACAGGAACAGCACGAGAATAAACAGCCCGAAGGCAAAAGCCAGATGACGTTGGTTCACATAGACCTTCTGGGCCCAAAGCCCCCAGCTTTCATTCATTGTTGAACCGATGTGTTCCCGTCCGTTCCCATTGGCATCCAGGTTTTTTGCCAGAGCATGCATAAAATCCTTCAGGCTTTCCAAGCCTTTAGAATATGTAAAAAAGGCAAAGGAACTGCGAAAGGCAAACAACCCGCAGGTGATCAAACCAGCCAGCGTTTTTTTTGTAAGGGCGACGGCAAGGCTGTACAGAAGCATGCTGAAGCAAACGAGGGAGAGGATGCTTGGCAGGTTCACCGCCAGAGGCAAGTTGAACCCAAGATACTCCAGATTGCCGGTCATGAAATAGAACATAAAATGGTAACGCATCGTACCGTCAGGGAAATGAGGGTACTGAGCAGGAAAATTGTTGCCCCGGGAAAAAGAGCGAATCACAGGAAAATGAGCACCGAAATCGCTGAAAGCAGAGACTCCGGCATGGAGAGCATCGCCCTCTGCATAAAGGGATCGACAGATGAAAATGCTCCAGAACAGCAGGGAGCCGATAATAATGGTCCATTCCTGCCAGGAGAAGCGGATGGAAATTCCATATTTTTTAAACTCATAAAGCCACTTTTGAAGCGGTACCCGTTTCAAACGGCAGACAGAAGCAATAAAAACAGCGGCAAGCAGCAAAGCTGCCAGGTTGGCATAAGACAGAGGCTTATCAGACGCTGCAAAAGCAACCGCCAGAAAATATGTGATCCAGGAGAGTACCAATGTTCCCGTAAGATAACTGGCCGGAAAGAATAAAAAAGATGGACGAAACGTGTCTTTGGTTCTGTGAAAAACCTTCAGCCTGTTCTCCCATGCGGGTTTCGTTAAAAAAACCAAAGCTGCTCCCACCAGCAGCGAAACGATCAGGTACAAAACAGCCAGCATTGTAACTCCTCCGGGTTAATGGTCAGTATTTTCATAAACGGGTCGGTTTATCCGCAGTATCTGTTGCGTCATACCGGAACCGGGTTTACAGTTCCCGGCAGAAAATATTATATCAGTTCGAAAACCATAGTGCAATGATTGGAAGACTTGAACGGTATAGCATGAAGTGCTTGAGGTTTTTTTTCTGACTTGATATAATGTTTTTGCCGCAGCGGCTGGAAAAACCTTTCATCGGTGCAATTTCAGCCGGAATCCTGAAGGTTGGCTGCAATAGGAAGATACCAGGGGTTTTACAGCAGGTTAGTATCCCTTTCAGGAAAAGAACCCAAAGCAATTGCGGAAGAAACAAATAGCTGAAATCAACCTGCTGCCCGCGATATGATAAAACTGTTGGAGGCTGCTTCATGAAAAAATCCATACCCCTTATACTATTGATTGCAACCGCGCTGTTCTGGGCGCTCGTTCTAAAGAATGAATTCGTTTATGTTCTGATCTGGTGGGCTGTCATTCTGGTGCTTGGCCTGATGCTTTTACCCTTGTCGGCCACTGTTTTTTCATCTTTTAACGATAAAGGGTATCTGTTTTCAAAAGCACTGGGCATCGCAGTCAGTTCCTATGCAGTTTGGCTGTTGTCCTTTCTGAAAATTGTGAAAATCGATGGGTTGGGCTGTTGGATCGTCTTGTTCGGCTGTGCTTTCATTATTTACTTTCTGTTTTACAAAAAAGCAACTCAAAGCCTTTCGGGCTTTATGAAAGGGGATGTTCTGCCCTGGATATTAATCGGGGAGAGCCTGTTTCTGTTTTCTTTAAGCTTCTGGACTTACCTGAGGGGCTTTAACGCGCGAATTGAAGGACTTGAAAAGTTCATGGATTATGGGTTTGTCAACAGTATCCTTCGTTCGGGCTTTGTTCCCCCGAAAGACATGTGGTTTGCAGGAGAATCCATCAATTATTATTATTTCGGGCAGTATGTATCTGCCTTTATCACCAGGCTCAGCGGCATTAAAACCGAAATCGCCTACAACCTGATGATGGCTACGCTGTTTGCCTTCAGTATGGCGTTATGCTTCTCCATCGTGTCCAACCTTTTAAAGGGCCAAGGGATGAAGAATTCTCCTGCCATCCTGGGCGGGTTGGTAGGCACCTCGCTGGTGTCTTTGGGCGGAAATCTTCATTCCTTTATTTACGGCACGCTGAAAAAGTTTACAAACGAAGATAAAGCTTACTGGTTTCCCGATGCGACGCGGTATATCGGGTATAACCCGGAAACCAAAGACAAAACCATTCATGAATTTCCGGTTTATTCCTTCGTTGTTTCGGATTTGCACGCCCATGTGATCAATATGATATTTGTATTGGCCCTGCTGGGCGTATTGATTGCTATTTTCAGAAAGCTTCAGCACCGGACCGAGAGTGGCTGGCAGGCACAAACCCTGGTGGAAGAGGTATTTTTTCCGGAACTGCTGATTCCGGGGTTTTTAATCGGAATCTTTCAGATGTCCAATTTCTGGGATTTCCCGATTTACCTGACCGTAACCCTGTTTACCTTGTTATGTGCCGGTATCCGACATTCCGGCTTTACCTTGAAAATGTTGGGAATCGCGGCCTTAAGGTTCTTCGTTGTGGTTGGCTCCTCGCTGGTTTTTGCCTTTCCGTTTAATCTGACCTTTGAAAAGATTGCCACAGGTGTCCGTCTGGCACGGGATCATTCGCTTCCGCATCAATTACTGGTACTGTGGGGATATCAGCTGGTCATCGGCGTCCTGTTTTTCCTCACGATACTGTTTACCGAGCAGAATTTGTCCTGGAAGAAAGCAAAGAAAAAAGAGCGTGAAAAAATTCGCAAGGAACTGACCTTCGTTGCAAGAATCCGCAATGTTCTTGAAAACTTCACGGTTGAAGACGTGTTTACCGTCATCCTGTTTATCTCGGCGATTGGCCTGCTGCTGATCCCGGAGCTTGTTTACGTGGAAGACATTTATTCCGGTGAACATAAAAGGGCGAACACCATGTTCAAGCTCACCTATCAGGCTTTTATCATGTTCGGTCTGGCTTGCGGGTATGTTTTTGTCCGTATTTGGAAGTCTGCTGAAAAGGGATGGAAGCATGTGACTGCGCTGGTTCTGACCGTTATCATGATAATCCTTCCGATGATTTATCCCTTTAAATATGCCATTCCCAGCTGGTATAAACAGATGAAACCAGACCAGTACGAAGGCCTGGACGGGTTGGCATTTTTAAAGAGGGAGTACCCGGATGACTATGCGCTGATCGAATGGCTGAGGGAAAATATACAGGGTCAGCCCACGGTTCTGGAAGCCAACGGGGACAGCTATACCTATTATGGAAGAATATCCATGGCCACAGGCCTTCCGACGGTTCAGGGCTGGTATGTTCATGAATGGCTGTGGAGGGACGATTACAATCTGGTGCAGGCCCGGGTGGATGAAGTGAAAGCGGTTTACGAGTCGGCGGATGTGAATCAGACCGTCGATTTGCTGAATAAGTATGAGGTTCAGTATATCGTCATCGGACAACTGGAACGGGATAAGTTTCCGGAGCTTCAGGAGGATAAGCTGTTAAGCCTTGGAACGGTTGTTTTTGAAATGCCCGCCATCAAGCTGATCAAACTGGATCTTTCCGAACCGGCAACAAGTAACAAATCCTCACAGGAACTAACCGGATTATCCGAACCTGTTTCTTGATGAAACCTTAAACAACAGCATAAACACCGGGGATGAAAGTATAACTTTCCGAACCGGCGTTATTAGTCGGAAGGAAAACCGAAAAAAGGGCAGAAAAAAAGCACATATACTATGTACTTATAAAATAATAGCGATTATTAAATGTGCTTTTCAAAAATCATCTCATCCCAATTCAAATCAAACAACATCTATTATTAAAAGGAGGAACAAAATGAAAAAAAGTTAATGAATGTTGTCATGGCTATAGTATAACATAAGCATGAGAAAATTACCATTAAGAGAAGATTAAAGTTATGAACAATTCATGAACATTTGTTACCTTAAATATGCTTTGCATTTTGAATGGAATTATTATATCATAAGAATCATCAGAAAATGAAAGGCACTGGCTTATCCCGGTATGGAAGATCCTTTCCGGCACCATGAAGCTGCAGGATGAAATTTGCAACATTCCATTAGAACCTGCTGTTATCGCCTTTGCTGAGGTTTTGCAACAAGTTGTACAGTTTCCATGAAAAGAGGGTCAAATATGATGTATGGAAGCACGCGCGGCGGGCTGAAGGGAATATCTGCCGCTGAGGCAATAAAAATGGGGATTGCACCCGACGGCGGGCTGTTTGTTCCCATGGATAAGGTTACCGTTGATCTGGAGTTCATTCAAAGCCTGGTTGAAGATAATTATCAGCAGAGGGCCTATAAAATATTATCTCTGTTTTTAACCGATTACAATGAGGAAGAGCTTAAAGACTGCATCCGCAAGGCCTATGGCGAGCAGTTTTCCTCGCCGGATATCGCGCCGGTGGTCAAACTGCATGAGCAGCTGCACATGATGGAGCTTTGGCACGGCCCTACCTGCGCCTTCAAAGATATGGCGCTGCAAATCCTTCCGCATTTTCTGGTGAAGGCTATTGAAAAGACCGGGGAAT
>JAEZBW010000565.1 GCA_023426765.1 Bacillota bacterium | reverse complement strand
GTATCAGGGGCTTCCTCGGGCCTGGGGCTGGCTGTTGCACAACACCTGGCCGAAATGGGAAACACCGTTTATGCCGGTGCTCGCTCGTACAGGGATGAAGCGCCTGGTGACGGCAATCTGAAAAAGGTATATCTGGATGTAACTGATCAGGCAGGAATCACTGCCGTTGTCGATAAAATCATTGAAACCGAAGGCCGTATTGATGTTTTGATAAACTGCGCTGCCATCATGGTTTTAGGCTCGGTAGAAGATATGACCTGCGAGGATTTCGAAAAGGTTCTGCTGACGAACACCGGCGGGGTTGTTAAAACCTGTAAGGCGGTGCTGCCCTATATGAGAAACAGGAATGAAGGCCAAATCATCAATTTCAGTTCCATCATGGGGCTGGTGGCCATCCCCTTCCAGAGCGCATACTCCGCTTCGAAATTTGCCATTGAGGGCTTCACCGAAGCGCTTCGCATGGAGACGAGGAACTATGGCATAAAGGTCAGTATGGTGGAACCAACCGATCATAAATCAGGCTCTCAAAAGTACAGGGTACATGCCGCAGCTGCTGATCTGCTTACCTCCCCTTACAGGGATCTGTTCCTGAAGGTGACTTCAAAAATCGAATATGATGAAGCCAATGGCAGTGAACCTGAAAAACTGGCAAGGCTGATTGGCAAAATTGTTCAAAGCATGCGGCCCAGGCTTCGATATATGTCGGGCAAATTTGATCAGAAGCTGTCGGTGCTGGTGAAAAAACTGTTGCCGGGCAAATGGTTCGAGTCCATTATCTATTCCTATTACAAGGATGGGCAGAAAAAGAACGTACCGGCGGAAGAGCAGAAGGATTAAACAAACCTGCCGGGCGCATTCAAAAACAAACCCGGCAACAGAAAACAAGGATGGACTGATGAATGTCAACTTCTAAAACGAAATATGCAAGGCTTTATACGAAGGTGTGGAATAAGCTTGATACCTTCACCCCGCTGATGGGTGACTGCGGCAGGCTGTGTGACAAAAAATGCTGCAGCGGCACCGATCACGACGGTATGCTGCTGTTCCCGGGTGAAGAGTTTTTATATGAAGACATCGGCGGTGACTGGTTCCATATCACCGACAGCAATATCGTTTTGTCCGACGGCTATAAAATAAAGCTTCTGGTTTGCAGAGGGGAATGTCCCAGGGAAAACAGGCCGCTTTCCTGCAGAATTTTCCCCATCATTCCCTATATGAACGACGAAGGCCGTGTCGAGTTCAGGCTGGATTTAAGAAGCCTCGGCATCTGCCCTGTGGTTTTCAATCCGCTGGAAAACCCTGTGGAAGAGGATTTCATTGAAGCACTATATCGTGCTTTCCCTCCCCTGCTCAAGGATGACGCCATCGTAGAGTTCATTGAAATGCTTTCGCGACAGTATGATGAAACTGCCGCTTTCCTGTCAAAATTCCAGCAGGATTAAGCGGTATCGTTTTTACCGGATGGTCCCCAGTAGCAGTAAACCTGCAATATTACTTAATCTTCCCGCAGAAGTGCCTTTCATAAGCCAGCATGGCTTCTGTTATAATGCACTTCGCATCATCGGGCCCTAGAATCTCGGTGGCAGTCGTGTTCTTATGCTCCAGCCCCTTGTATACCTCGAAGAAATGGGAGATTTCACTGGAAATGTGCGGTGGAAGGCTGTCGAGATGCTTATAAAAATTCCAGGTTGGTTCGCCGGGCGGTATGGCGATGATTTTGTCGTCGCATTCGTTGCCGTCCTCCATCCGCACCGCCCCAATGGGGTAGCATTCCACCATCACCATCGGGTCCAGCGCTTCGCTGCATAATACAAGCACATCCAGCGGATCCTGATCGTCGGCATAGGTTCTTGGTATAAACCCATAATTTGCCGGGTAATGGGTTGATGTGTATAAAATCCGATCCAGCTTGAGAAGGCCTGCTTTCTTGTCCAGTTCATATTTCTTCTTGCTTCCGGCGGGAATTTCAATGACGGCTATAAATGCGTCGGGCCGGATCAGGGAAGGTTCAATATCATGCCATATATTCACGTTCTACCGCCTTTCGTTTTTTCATGAATTAAACTAAAGAATACTTCCTGCAGTTTTAAGTATTGTCAGCGGCTGAAAATTCATTCGTTTTTACATGGAGCACAGACGAAAATAGGAATAGAAAAAGATTGAAAAAAATTTAACAAACCTCTTGAAATGTTTAGGGGATTGGAATAAAATAAACTAAAATTCATGATGTAAGTTGATGACGGGGAAAATGGCAAGCTCTGAATCAGAGAGTTGGTGGCAGGGTGCGAATCAACCGGGCAAAGCCTCTCATTCCACCCCCGAAACGTTGGTGAAGAACCAAACCGCCGCACCGGTTATCGTGCGCAAAGTGAGTTGGATAGTCCAACTAATGTGGGTGGTACCGCGGGTAGTTCCTCTCGTCCCTGATTATATTCCGGGAGCGGGAGGTTTTTTGTTATCCCTGGTTTTGTGATAAACCACCTTCATCGGATGGAAAAACCCGGCCCCATGAAAATGAATCCGGCACTGCATGAACATGATGCGTATAGAGTTCCAATTAAAAAAGTGAGGAGTGATTGTATTGAAACCCGTCAACAAACCTGTAAACCCATGTTTTTCTTCCGGTCCCTGCGCAAAGCACCCCGGTTACTCCGTTGAAAAGCTTTCAGGCGCACCCTTTGGCAGATCCCACCGAAGCAGTCTGGGCAAAAGCAAACTGTTGGAATCCATTCAGAAAACCAAAAGCATCCTGAAGCTTCCCGACGATTATCGCGTAGGGATTGTGCCCGCTTCCGATACGGGTGCCTTTGAAATGCTGATGTGGAATGTCCTCGGCGAAAGAGGCGTGGACGTAATCTGGTTTGAATCCTTTGGTCAGGGCTGGGCCGGTGACATTAAAAAAGAGCTGCGCCTTTCAGATTACCGTGAGTTCACTGCCGGTTACGGCGACCTTCCCGATCTGTCCCAGGTGGATTTTGATCGCGATGTCGTGTTTACATGGAACGGAACGACCAGCGGTGTCATGGTTCCGGACGGAAACTGGATTCCCGATGACAGAAAAGGGTTAACCCTGTGTGACGCTACCTCCGCTGTTTTCGCGATGGAGATTCCGTGGAGCAAAATTGATGCGGCCACATTCTCCTGGCAGAAGGTTCTCGGCGGCGAAGGCGGTCATGGTATGTTGATCCTGTCGCCCCGTGCTGTAGAACGGATTGAAAACTACGCTCCGGCATGGCCGCTTCCCAAAATATTCAGAATGAAGAGCAAGGGAAAGATCACCGAATCGCTCTTCGAGGGCTCAACGATTAACACTCCGTCCATGCTTGCTAACGAAGATTACCTGGATGCACTGGCCTGGGCTGAATCGGTCGGCGGTCTTGACGCATTAATCTCCAAAAGCCAGGCCAACCTGGCTGTTATTGAAGCTTTTGTTCAGAAAACCTCATGGATTCGTTTCCTTGCAAAGGATAAGGCTTTCCGATCCAATACCAGTGTCTGCCTGATGGCGGATCTGCCCGAGGATAAGCTGAAAAGCCTGGTACAGCTGCTGGCCAAGGAAGGCGTGGCTTATGACATCGCCTCGTACAAGGATGCACCGAGCGGGATCAGAATATGGTGCGGTGCTACGGTTGAAAGCTCTGATCTGGCAGCACTTTGTGAGTGGCTTGATTGGGCCTATGCCGAGGTTACAAAGAATTAATACCATGTATTCCAAGGGAGTGGCCTGCCACTCCCTTTCTGTTTTACCACGGGCGGGGCCCAGGTTCCTTGGCTAAATTTAGCCACGGGGACAGGTACCTTGGCTCAATTTGACCACGGGCGGGGCCCAGGTTCCTTGGCTCAATTTGACCACGGGACAGATTCCTTGGCTTAATTTAGCCACTGGGCGGGGCCCAGGTACCTCGGCTCAATTTAGTAATGAGCGATGCTCAGGTCTCCTGGCTTGCAAGGTGAAGAGATGAAAAAGAGAGAAAAAGCCGGACAACTGATACAAAGTCATCAGGAAATCTTTAAATGCCCGTTGTGCAGCCAGAAGATGCAGATGAACCCGTCTGGGAGCCTTGTCTGCGTTTCAGGGCACTCCTTTGACTTATCCAGGAAAGGGTATTTGAACCTGCTGCTTTCTCCCAGCCCTCCCGCCTATGCAAAAGAGTTGTTTGAGTCAAGGCGGAGGGTATGTGACGCGGGCTTTTACGATCCCCTTATCACTGCATTCACCGATGTCATTCAAACGTTTGCACAACCACTGAACAAAAGACTTACCGTTTTAGACGCGGGGTGCGGTGAGGGTTCGCACCTTAGCAAAATATCCATGCAGCATAAAGCCAGGCCAAACTGCTGTCTGACAGGCGTCGACATATCAAAGGAAAGCATCCAGCTGGCATCAGCCATGGAAACCGATATCATATGGTGCGTAGCAGATTTGGCTAAATTGCCCTTTCATGATGAAAGTTTTGATATGATTTTCAATATTCTTTCACCGGCGAATTATGTGGAATTCACAAGATTATTGAAGGATGACGGGATAGTGCTGAAGGTCATACCAGGTTCTCATTATCTCCGGGAAATTCGCGAAGCATTATATCATGGAACTCCTAAAAATGAATACAGCGGAGAAAACATTCAGGATTATTTCTCCCAAAAGCTTGAGGTTCTTGATACCCGGAATATCCGCTACACCTTTGAGGCCGGTGCAGATATTCTTCCCGATATCATCAGAATGACACCGCTTACCAGGGACGTGCATAACCTCGATTCTTTACAGTGGAATGATTTGAAATCTATTACCGTGGATTTGAACATTCTTATTGGAAGGAAACCAGGCTAGATTAGGATGATCAGGGAGGGTAGAAACCCAAAAACATCTCCCAGGAAAGCTGGGGGTTACCCATAAGCAACTTTTACCAAGGGACCTGTCCCCATGGTAAATCCAGGGAACCTGTCCCCAGTGGTCAAATTGAGCCAAGGTACCTGTCCCCAGTGGCTTGCTCACAGTGATTCAGCGGGGTATCACAAGGCTGCCGTCGGGCTGCGGCCAGGCCAAATCCATGCCCCTTTGGTTTTGGTAACGATCATAGGTTTTACGCCATTCGATTTCATACTCACTGTTATATTTTATGACAACCAGTTCGGTATCATACCAAATCGATGAAATAAACGGGGGCTGCGGCACATAACCTACATTTCTTGTGGCTGTAACAATAAATCCGCCTGATTCAACCGGATATATCTCACCGGGATTAAACTCCAACCCGTCGAACAGCTTCTTTTCATTCCCGTCTGAATCCACAACAGCGATCATCCCTGTATCACTATAGCCCTTTGCGATAAGGATATCACCGTTTACAGCCTGACTTACGCTGTTTCCCCAGTAGTCGCCAAAAACCTGCTTTTCCCAGACTATACTCCCTTCCCTGTCCAGCTTTGATAAAAAGCCTTTTGGTTTGCTGCCTGCTTCATACATACTGCCAAGGATGTAGACTTCACCGTTGTCTGAAATGAGCGGTGCGGTATCGTAGCCTTTATTCATTCCGGCATGATGTATCCACTGTAGTTCCAGCCTGTTGTTCATACAGGCTATAAAATCATTCCGATTACTGTCCTTATCAATGGCAAAATCACCGTCGCGGGACTGGCTTGAACCCCATAGGATAAGCCCGGAAGCCTTGTTGTAATAAGCGGAATAAACATAATCAAAATCATTTCCGCCGAACCAGTTTTGTCCAACAGGATTTCCGTCGGCATCCAACCTTGTAACGGCTATGGTATCCGGAATTTCCTCTTTTGTCTGAACCCCGTTTTTCATCCGTCCGGTACCGATGAGCCAGACTTCTCCATCTTCGGCCAGTATAGCCGTCATAACCATATTGCCGCTGTAATCATCCAGTTCATGTTTCCAAAGCATATCTCCATTTTCCCCACAGCGGATAATCAGACTTTTTTCGTATATAACCCCATCTGCAGAATATTGCGGATAGGTCTGTATGGTATATAAAAACCCGTTGTCGGCACAGATCACCAGGTTATTGATAAATCCGGTTGATGAAGAATATTCATATTCCTTTTCCCACAGCAGCTTTCCGGTATTATCATACTTTCTGGCAAGGGGTTTTTTCAACTCTGCAGCTTCCACATCTTGCGAAACGGGTTTCACAGATACGCAAACAAACCCGTCATTACAGGTTTCAAGCTTCCCCTGACCGGATGCCATCTCTGCATCAATTTTTATCTCCGGTACTTTGAAGGGATGGAGGTTGCTTAAACTTTTATAGGGATACTTCCCTCCTATGGTTACCCAGTCATCCGGTGTTTCACGGCTGCCGGCTTCTCTCCCATTCCGGGCGGCGGTTCCTGTTCCTTCCAAACAGGACGAAAGCAACATCATAACTGTTAATAAAACGAGTGCAATAAACCTTCTCATCATATTCAAACCCCTCATTTCGCATGGGACTATCGCTATAGTATTGTTTTATACTATCATAATAGTCTACAGTCGTCAATATGGTTCCATATCTTTGGGCGACCCACCAAACACGTCTGGCAGGCACTGGAGAAGGAACCTCACAGTGATACATTGGCCCGAATTTTTCCACCGACGATAATTGTGATCGGTATTTCATTGTGTTATAGTAAAGAAAGTGATTTGTTAGTACATACGGAACGGTAATGAGAAATGTCGAAAAAAAACCTGCTGATCCTCCTGTCAGCTTTATTATTGATAACAATTGCATTTTTAATCCTCACCAACGGAAGCGTACAGCCTGTTTCTTCGGCCGTTTCGGTACCGACTCTGCTTATCAGCGAGGTCATGCCGTCAAACCAATCGGTTCTTTTAGACAGCGATGGTGACTCTTCTGACTGGATTGAGCTTTACAATACCGCCAATACACCCGTCAGGCTATTGGGCTTCGGCCTTTCCGACGACACGTCAAAACCCGGAAAATGGATTTTCCCCGATGTCTCCATTCCCGCAAAGGGCTATTTGCTCGTTTTTGCCTCCGGAAAAAACAAGGTTGAGGGCAAAGAACTGCATGCAGGCTTTCGTCTTCGTTCAGAAGGTGAAACGCTTATTTTAACCGATCCCCAGGGTGAAGTTGTGGATACAGTTGAGATTCCCGAATGTGAAAGCAACAGCTCTTTTGGAAGGCTTGCCGATAATCCTGTCAAGTGGGCTTTATTCGCTCTCCCTTCCCCCGGCCATCCGAACTCGGAAAAGGGAGCGGCCGATTTTGAAGCGACCCGCTGGATTTCAGGCCCTTTAAGGATCAATGAAGTAATGGCCGACAATATCTCAGTATTGCAGGATGAAGACGGGGATCATTCCGACTGGCTTGAAGTCGTCAACACTGGGCTGACCGTGGTGGATATGACAGGTTATGCCCTTTCGAAGGATCGGGGGGACTTGTTTCAGTGGCGTTTTCCGCAGCTTTCGCTGAACCCGGGTCAAAGCCTGCTTGTTTTCTGTTCGGGCAAAAACCGCAAAGATTCGTCTGTTGGCTTGCATACCAGCTTTAAAATCAATAGATCCTCCGATCAATTATTTTTATTGAACCCACGCGGTGAAATCCTGGATTTTGTTCAAATCAGTAATGTTTCTCCGGATGTTTCCCTTGCGCGGGTGGCTTCTTCCGAATGGGAGTTCTGTGAACAACCCACTCCCGGATATGAAAATTCCTCCGCAGGGTATGCTGAATTCCTGAAAGATCAGCCTGCACCGCAGCTTATCCTGTCCGAAGTCATGTCCAGGAATGAAGATACCCTTCCGGATGAGGACGGGAATTTCCATGATTGGGTGGAAATCAGAAACACGGGAAATGAATCTCTGAACCTGGAAAACTATTATCTGTCGGATGACGGCGATGAGCTCCGCAAATGGCGCTTCCCCAGCGTAACGCTGAATCCGGGGGGGTATACCCTCGTATTCCTGTCATCCGATTACAGTGAACCTCAGGGCACCCGTTATTTGCATGCTGATTTCGCACTGAGCGCATCGGGGGACGTTCTCTATCTTTCTGATGTTCCCGGGAAAGTACTGCAAAAGCTGCCTGTTCCGGAAATGACAGCTGGTATCTCTTATGGCGGTCTGGACGGAGAGTCGGGTTATTTCTATTTCACCATGCCAACACCGGGCAGGCCCAACGACGCTGCAAACCGTCGTGAGGCCTATGCTGAAAAGCCTGTTTTCTCCGCGGGCGGAGGTTTTTTCACCGAACCTGTCACATTAACCATTCAAGCACCGCAACAGGACGCAGTGGTTCATTATACGACCGACGGCTCAGAGCCTTCTCTTTCCTCTCCCGTTGCATCCGGGCCGCTGAAGCTTGAAAAGACCACCGTAGTAAGAGCTGTCGCCTTTCAAAAGGGGTTCCTGCCCAGCTCCATCGTTACAAACACCTATCTGCTGGAGCCCGAAAACAACATGGTCACCCTTTGCATCTCCACAAACCCTGAGAACTTATGGAGTGATGAAACAGGCATTTATGCCCTTGGTCATCCCTATGAGGATGTTTACCCCTTTCATGGCGCGAACTTCTGGCAGGAATGGGAAAGACCCGCCCGTATCGAATATTACGAACCCGATGGAAGCCCCGGGTTCAGCATGGACGCCGGGATCTCCATTCATGGAGAATATACGCAGGGTCTCGATCAGAAATCCTTCGGCATCGACGCGCGTAAAAAATATGGCAGCGAGTTCATCAACTATCCCATTTTTTCCGAGAAACCGTATAATTACTATCAAACCATTGTCCTCCGGAATTCCGGACAGGACAATGGAAATTCCAAACTGAGGGATGTTTTGGCGTCCCAGCTGATGAAGGAAACAGGCCTGGATTATCAGGCATACCGCCCGGCAGTGCTTTACCTGAATGGGGAATACTGGGGGTTTTACACGCTGAGGGAATCCACTGACAAGCACTTCCTGAAGGCCAACCACCCGGAGATCAATATGGAAAACCTGGATATCGTCGAGGGAAACTGGCGCGTTCACCAGGGTGACCTGAAAGAATATCAGGCGTTGTTGAACTACATTAAAAGCCATGATATGGGTGATGCTGCCAATTATGAATATGTAAAGTCCCGGATGGACGTAGCCAATTTTATAGATTATCAGATAGCTGTTATCTATGGCGCCAATGTGGACAATGGAAACATCAAGTTCTGGCGTGAACGCACTGAAGGCTCCCGGTGGCGGTGGATTCTTTTTGATTTTGACATGGCCTTCCGATATCCTGAGCATGATACGGTCGCCGATGTTTTCAATCCGGAAGGGACAGGTTCGGACGACATGTTTTCCACAGTTATTCAGGTAGGGCTTTTGCAGAATCCGGACTTTCGGGATCTGTTTCTAAGAAGATTCGCTTATCATATGAAAAACACCTTCGAGCCTCAGCGTGTCGGTGCTTTAATTGATAAATTCGCTGCAGAGATAGAACCAGAAATAGAGCGTAACTATACAAAATGGAAGGGCTCGATGAATACCTGGAGATCCTGCATCACCAAGCTGAAGGACTTTTTCGTGCAGCGGCCCGAAAATGCAAAAAAACACATCCGGCAGTTTTTTAACCTGACGGATGATCAGATGACGGAATATGGCTTCTGACAGAGGAGATATGGACACGACTGAAAAGAAATACCGCCATGAACTGAAGTTTTTTATCAACACCCATGATTATTTGGTTTTACGGGGCAAGCTGAGCCAGATTATGGTTTCCGACCCCTTCTCGGGCCCGGACAATCAATACCTGATCCGCAGCCTCTATTTTGACGATATCTATAACAGCGCGCTGAACGACAAGCTCAGCGGCGTGGAAAAAAGAAAAAAATACCGGCTGCGCCTTTACAACCAACGGGACACCCTGGTGAAGCTGGAGAAAAAGGGCAAGTCCGGCCAGTACACCTTGAAGGAATCCGAGCGTGTAACGCGTTTTTTTTGCAAGCAGCTCATCGCAGGCGAGTTCGATTTCCTGAAGACCTCGGACAGTGAGCTTCAGCGCGGCCTTTATGTACAGATGAAAACGCAGCTGCTTCGTCCGGTCGTGCTGGTGGACTATATCCGTGAAGCCTACATCCATCCGATGGGAAACGTTCGGGTGACCTTTGACATGAAACTGAAAACCGGCCTGCTGTCCACCGAGTTTTTCAATCCCCGGGTTCCGATGATAGAGGTACTGGGACACGGCGTGATGATTATGGAAGTTAAATTTGATCAGTTCCTTCCTCAAAGCATTCAGAAGCTTCTTGCGGGTGTGAAGGGTGAACGGGATTCGATTTCAAAATATGTATTGTCAAGAAACTTTTAGAGGTGAGTGGAATGGATGAAACTTTAAACTTCAGCGACCTGATTAAGAAAAGGTTCCTTGAGGATATGGGGGGATCGGGCAATCTGTCCATCAATCCCGGCCGCATCCTGCTGACTTTGCTGCTGGCGCTGGCGCTGGGCTTTCTGATTTATTACGTTTACAAAAAAGCTTTTCAGGGCGTGGTATACAGCCGAAGCTTCAATTTTTCGCTTGTACTGACGGCGATGGTAACAGCCCTGGTCATACTGCCCATTACATCAAACCTGATGCTGTCCCTGGGTATGGTGGGTGCATTAAGTATTGTCCGTTTCCGTGCGGCGATCAAAGAACCCCTGGACATCGGCTACATGTTCTGGGCCATCTCGGTCGGCATAACTACCGGCGCCGGATTTTACACGCTGTCCATCGTAGGAACGCTTGTCATCGCCACGGTCATTATTGCCTTCAGTTATATTCGGGGCACCAATACCGAAGTTTACCTGCTGGTTCTGAATTATGATGACCAGAGCCAGGGTGATGTGGAAAACCTGATCAAAAACCTTCCGGGGAAAAGGCTGAAGACGAAAACAGTTGTAAAGGGAAGTATTGAAGCCACCTGGGAAGTAAGGGTTAAAAACGCGGACACCGCGTTTGTCCAGGAGATTGCCGGGCTTGACGGCGTTTCAAACGCCACCCTCGTCAGCTATAACGGGGACTGCTGATTTGCGAAGTAACAAGCGGGTTCCTGCATCAATATTGTTGTACGGAAGCAGGGTCTTTGAGCACTTAATAAAAATTGCGGGCACCACCCGCAGCATCGAAAAGATGAGGAGTGATGGTTTGAAGTCTGTTCATCGAAGCTTCAGAAGAACCTGCGTGTTTCTGCTGATCTTTCTTGTGGTTGCTTTTTCCGGGTGTTCAAGGGATATCGCTGCTTATGATGCCCAGCTTGCATGGGGAAATTACGAGAGCGCTTTTGAACTGGCGAATGATATGCTAAAAAAACGTCCCGGAGATGAAACCTCTTTGAATCGAAAGGCGCTGGCCCTGATTTATCTTGAACGGGAAGAAGAAGCGCTTCCGATTCTTGATAAAATCCTCGCCCAAAGCCCTGAAGACGATACAGCACTGAATAACAAATCCTGGGCATTATACAACCTGGAACAATACGACAAGTCTTATGAATACATTCTGAAATCTCTGGCGATTGAACCCAACAGTGCCATGGAGCACATCAATCACGGCAATGTTTTATTGGCTTTGGAGAAATTCACCGAAGCCAAAGCTGCCTATACCCTGGCGCTAAACATGGACGACGGAAATGCCGGCAGCCTGTATGGTCTTGGGTATGCTCATTATTGTCTCGGCGAATACGAACAGGCCGTTGAGCAATTTGAACAATACATCAGGCAATATCCGTCCGATGAAGATGCCGTCGCTTTTCTGGGTTACTCATACCTGTATTCGGATGAACCTGAAAAAACTCAGGAGAAGGTAAATGACTTATACAGGATTGCACTCAACAAACAAATCGGCTCATCCAACTCCGAGGATACAAACAGCAATATAAATTTCATGGCTTTAAAGCTTCAGGCCGAATGCGAGAAATACCTGGGCCGGTATGATCAGGCGCTTGAAGTCTTGAAGAAAGCTCCGGACAATAAAAAAGACGATGAGTATTATTCCATGCTCGGTGACATTCATTACACCCTGGGGAACTATTCGGAATCCCTCCAGGCCTATGAGCAGCTGGCCAGGCTCTCCCCCGATAACGTTTATCCCCATATACAGAACGTATACAATTACCTTGCGCTGGAAAACGTCCCTGCAGCCTTCGAATCCGCTGAAAAAGCCATAGCCCTGGAACCGCAGAATGAAGAAGCCCTCACCGCTTTGGGGAACGTATACGGATGGGAAACACAATATCGAAGGGCTTATGACTATTTTCAGCAATCGGTCCGGGCGAACCCGGATTATGTAACCGGTCATGTGAACAGCATGTGGGCCTTATATAACAGCGGGCTTTACAGAAAATGCCTTGAGTATGGTGAAGCCATCGTGGACAGTTTCCCGCAGGATCCCGACATATACGGCTATATCGGTGACAGCTGGGCAAAGCTGCAGGAAACCGAAAAGGCTGTGGAAAACTACAGGAAAGCCGCAGAAAAGGAAGAGAATCCCGTTTATTTTTATTTTGAAATCGCGCTGGAGTATTTTTACGACCAACAATACGATCTTGCCGAAGCTGCGATTGAAAGCGCTCTTGCACTTGAACCCGAAAACGACACCTGCCTTTCGTTAAAGGATGAAATTGTGCGCACGAAAAATCCACTTTCAGATCGTATCGCTCATTTTGTCGGGCAAAACTATTTATATTCCGACAAAATCAAGAATCTGGACTCCCGCTTGAAGCAGTTCAGCGAAACCAGCGCCAATGCATCTGCGGTTTATGATTTTATTGAAAGCATCCGGCTGAAGGAAGACCTCTTCACCTTTTGCTTTGCCGGCGAGGAGTATGACCTGTATTGGGATCTGGAAGAGGGCAAAACCGTGTTCTACAGGCAAATTCTGCAGGACGCCGGTAAACCCGTACACTACTTTGACATCGACTTTTTTGGCTTTAACACCGCGAATGAGTTTATTGAAATTGCAGAAGAGCTTCCGGACAAAGAGAACAGCATTCTGGTCATCGACCTTCGGGATAATGGCGGGGGACTGATGGAAAGCTGTGCCGAGATGTTGGATTACCTGCTTGAAAGCTGTGTCATCGGAAACCTGGTTTATCGCGACGGTACAAGCACCTCCTGGTACTCCGATGAAGATGCCGTCACCTTTGAAGAGATATTTGTGCTGATTAACAGGAATACCGCATCCAGTTCGGAAATGCTTGCCCTCGGGCTGAAAAAACACCTGCAGGATGTCACTGTGATCGGTGAGCCGTCCTATGGCAAAGGCGTCGGCCAAACTGTTTTTGATTCAAGGAAAGACAAGGTTGCTGTGATGCTGGTGAATTTCTACTGGGATATCCAGGATGAAAACCTGGTGAACAGCAGTATTAAACCGGATATCAAGGCGAGCGGTGATCTGGGCGAGTACCTGGAAAAAGTGCGGGCAGCTTTGGGTGATTAGGTCAGAGACAAAAGTCTTTTTACATTTGATAAAATATTTTCTAAAAAACTGTTTACAGATGCAAAACATCAGATATAATATTAAACAATGCATGATCTTGCTGCATAATTCAGAATACTTATGCATGAAATACGAAGATCTTGTTGTTTTATGCATAAAATCCCATGTTTATCCCTTCTGATATGCATATTTATTCACCTGGTAGACATTCTCAGCAGCATCATGCGTGAATCATTTCACAGTTAGGAGTAGATGTATGCCAAAACGCACCGACATCCACAAAATACTGATTATCGGCTCAGGCCCCATCATCATCGGCCAGGCCTGCGAATTCGACTATTCCGGTACTCAGGCCTGTAAAGCACTGCGAAAACTCGGTTATGAAATTGTGCTGGTCAATTCGAACCCCGCCACCATCATGACGGACCCCGGAATGGCTGATGCAACCTATATCGAACCGTTGAACCTGGAAAGAATTACGCAGATTATCGACAAAGAACGTCCGGATGCCCTTCTGCCGAACCTGGGCGGCCAATCTGCCCTAAACCTGTGCTCCGAACTTGCCAAGGCGGGAGTGCTTGAAAAATACGGTGTTGAGGTCATCGGCGTTCAGGTGGATGCTATCGAGCGCGGTGAAGATAGAATCGCTTTTAAAGAAACCATGAGCAGGCTCGGAATAGAAATGCCCCGATCCAGCCCGGCCTATACTGTCGAGGAAGCTGAAAAGATAGCGCTGGAACTCGGGTTCCCCGTAGTCATCCGCCCTGCATACACCATGGGCGGCACCGGCGGCGGCCTGGTGTATAACGTGGAAGAGCTTCGCACGGTCGCCAACCGCGGAATCGCAGCCAGCCTTGTGGGGCAGATTCTGGTTGAAGAGTCGGTTCTGGGCTGGGAAGAGCTGGAGCTTGAGGTTGTTCGCGATGCGAAAAACCAGATGATCACGGTATGCTTCATCGAAAACATCGACGCCATGGGCGTACATACCGGAGACTCTTTCTGTGCCGCACCCATGCTGACAATCAGTGACGAGCTGCAAAAACGTCTGCAGCAGTATTCCTATAAAATCGTAGAGGCCATTCAGGTGATCGGCGGAACGAATGTGCAGTTTGCCCATGACCCGAAGACCGGAAGAGTGGTCATCATTGAAATCAACCCCCGCACCTCCCGTTCCTCAGCCCTGGCGTCAAAAGCCACAGGCTTTCCCATTGCGCTGGTATCTTCCATGCTGGCCGCAGGGCTAACCCTGGACGAAATTCCCTATTGGAGGGACGGAACACTGGACAAATACACCCCATCGGGTGATTATGTCGTTATCAAGTTCCCCCGCTGGGCATTTGAGAAATTCAAAGGGGCACAGGATAAGCTGGGAACCCAGATGAGGGCTGTCGGTGAGGTGATGAGCATCGGCAAGAACTACAAGGAGGCCTTCCACAAGGCTATCCGTTCTTTGGAAACAGGCCGGTACGGCCTTGGATTTGCAAAGAACTTCAACAAAATGGAGCTGAAGGAGCTGCTGGATCTAATAAAAGAACCCTCCAGTGAGCGTCAGTTCATCATGTACGAAGCCCTGCGCAAGGGTGCCACGGTGGAAGAGCTTCAACGCATCACTTTTATCAAAGCCTGGTTTATTCAGCAGATGAGGGAGCTTGTCGACCTGGAGGAGGAGATCATTAAACATAAGGGTTCCATGCTTCCGGATGCCTTGCTGAAACAGGCGAAGCTGGATGGCTTTGCCGATAAATATCTCTCAAAGCTTTTGAACATCCCGGAAGAACAGATTCGCAGCCGCCGCACCGCCCTGGGTATTGTGGAAGGCTGGGAACCGGTGCCGGTCAGCGGTGTGGAGAATGCTGCATACTACTTCTCCACCTATAACGCCCCCGATAAAACCCAATCCAGCAGCCGCAAAAAGATCATGATCCTTGGCGGAGGACCGAACCGCATCGGGCAGGGCATCGAGTTTGACTATTGCTGTGTCCATGCTGCCTTCGCTTTAAGAGATATGGGGTATGAAACAATCATCGTGAACTGTAACCCTGAAACGGTCTCCACCGATTATGACACCTCGGATAAACTTTATTTCGAGCCTTTAACCGTGGAGGATGTGCTGAGTATCTATCATAAGGAAAACCCCCTCGGCGTTATCATTCAGTTTGGCGGCCAGACACCGCTGAACATCGCCGGAGAGCTGGCTAAGGCCGGTGTCTGCATTCTCGGAACCACCCCTGAAACCATCGACCTGGCTGAAGACCGTGATTTGTTCCGCAAGATGATGGAGCAGTTGAATATTCCGATGCCCAAGTCCGCTATGACCAGCACGCTGGAAGAAGCGCTGGTGATCGCCGCAGACATCGGATACCCGTTGATGATCAGGCCTTCCTATGTGCTTGGCGGACGCGGCATGGAGGTCATTTATGACGAAGAAATGCTCCGCAGATATATAGATGCGGCCGTCGGCGTTACCCCCGATCGCCCGCTGCTGATCGATAAGTTCCTTGAAAATGCCGTGGAAGCCGAAGCCGATGCCCTCTCCGACGGGAAAATGACCTTTGTGCCGGCGGTGATGGAGCATATCGAGCTGGCAGGCATTCACTCCGGTGACTCGGCCTGCGTCATCCCTCCCATCAGCATTGCCCAAAAGCATCTGGATACCATTTGCGAATATACCCGGAAAATCGCCAATGAGCTGAAGGTTGTCGGCCTGATGAACATGCAGTACGCCATCTGCGGCGATACGGTTTATGTGCTCGAGGCAAACCCCAGGGCTTCCAGAACAGTGCCGCTGGTTTCCAAGGTTTGTAATATTCAGATGGCGAAAATCGCCACCGAGATCGTCATCAGCGAGGTGACGGGCGCACCCTCTCCGGCGGCTCAGCTGAAAACCCGGAATATTCCGCATTATGGTGTGAAGGAAGCGGTTTTCCCCTTTAACATGTTCCATGAAGTGGACCCCGTTCTGGGGCCGGAAATGCGTTCCACCGGCGAGGTTCTGGGAATGGCAAATTCCTTCGGACTTGCCTATTACAAGGCTGAGGAAGCAACACAGGTCGCCTTGCCAGACAGCGGCAGCGTATTGATCAGTGTTGCCGATCAGGATAAGCCCTATCTGCTGGAAATTGCACGGTTGTTTGTAGAACAGAACTTCCAGATTAAGGCCACCGAAGGCACCTTTAACTTCCTGAAGAAAAACGGCATTGCATGCGAGAGAATCAATAAAATGTATGAAGGACGACCCAATATTGCAGATGCCATTTTAAACAGGGAAATTCAGCTGGTGGTGAACACCCCTGTGGGCAAGCAAAGCCAGCATGATGATTCGTATATCCGCAAAACAGCGATTAAGCTGAAGATCCCCTACATCACGACAATTACCGCTGCTTTGGCAAGCGCGAAGGGAATCGCCGCCTACCGGAAGGATCATGTGTTGGAAGACAAAGTGAAATCCCTGCAGGAATATCATAAAGACATACGATGATGACAGAGGGTGTTCGCAGCTCCCGAAAAAGGGGCTTCGGATACCCTCTCAATATTTTAACTTTTCATTGGAAAAATAGTGTGTCTTAAGTATAACTAAGCGAAGTATAAACTTATAACCGAAGAAATGAAGTGGAAACTAAGTTAGGGGACATTCCGCAAAGAGCAAGACCCGCGCAGCAGCGGTGTGTCCCCTTACCTATGAGAGGAGTAGTGATACCATTGGGTGGTTTGTTTGGTGTAGTCTCAAAGAACAGTTGTGTGACCGATCTGTACTTCGGCACGGATTACCATTCGCATCTGGGTACAAGCCGCGGAGGACTGGCGGTATGGACGGGAAACGGTTTTTCACGTTCCATTCATAATATTGAAAATGTACAGTTCCGCTCCAAGTTTGAAGTGGATTTAACCGCTATGAACGGGAACATGGGCATTGGGTGCATCAGCGACAGTGAGCCCCAGCCTTTAACCGTCCGCTCCCATCTGGGCCATTATGCCATCACTACGGTGGGGCGGATTAACAATCTGTCGGAGTTGGTGGATATCAGCCTGAACAACAATTTCATGCACTTTATGGAGATGAGTAAGGGGGAAATCAACCCTACAGAGGCAGTCGCTGCGCTGATCGACCATGAGGAATCATTTAAGGCAGGCATCCTGAAGGCCCAGGAAATGATTGACGGCTCCTGCACCATGCTGATTCTGGCGAAGGAAGGGCTTTATGCGGCCAGGGACCGGTATGGCAGAACACCGCTTGTCATCGGCGAAAAGGAAGGTGCGTTCAGTGTTTCGTTTGAGTCCTGCGCTTTTGTGAACCTTGGATACCAGACGAAATATGAACTTGGCCCCGGTGAAATCGTCCTCATCACACCCAATGGCATTGAAAGCATTTCACCGCCCCGGAAGGAAATGAAAATCTGTACCTTTCTCTGGGTTTATTATGGATACCCCTCATCGGCCTATGAGGGCGTGAATGTGGAAATCATGCGCAACCGTAATGGTGCGATCATGGCCCGCAATGACAATGTGAATGTGGATATTGTCGCAGGGGTTCCCGATTCAGGCGTAGCCCATGCCATAGGCTATTCCAATGAGTCCCGTATTCCGTTCGGAAGGCCCTTTATCAAATACACCCCTACCTGGTCCAGAAGCTTTATGCCGCAAACCCAGGAAATGAGGAACCTGGTAGCCAGAATGAAGCTGATGCCCATCATAGACCTGATTCAGGACAAACGGCTTCTTTTCTGCGATGATTCCATCGTCCGCGGAACACAGATGCGTGAAACCGTCGAGCTGCTGTACAATTGCAAGGCCAAAGAGGTGCACATCCGGTCGGCCTGCCCGCCCATCGTTTTTGGCTGTAAATACCTGAATTTCTCCCGCTCCAGAACCGAGCTGGATTTGGCCTCCCGCCAAGTGATCCGTGAACTGGAAGGAAGCGATTCGGTCGCACTGGACGAATACAGTAATCCGAGAACAGACCGGTACCATTGTATGGTGAACTGTATTGGAAAACGCCTGAACTTTACCTCTCTGAAATATCAATCGCTTCCGAATATGCTGGACGCCGTAGGGTTGCCCCACGAAAAAATGTGCACCTACTGCTGGAACGGGAAGGAGTAACTTACCACGGGGACAGGTTCCCTGGCAAATGTTATGTTGACTTAATCAGGGGTTTTTACCACGGGGACAGGTTCCTTGGCAAATATTCTGTTGACTTAACCAGAGGAAAGACTCACTACCCCTTGGTAAAACATATTTGACGATGGTCAAAACTCACATCATACGCCAATCC
>JAEZBW010000477.1 GCA_023426765.1 Bacillota bacterium | reverse complement strand
ACCGTCAAGTTCTGTTACCGACCATCTGACGGATTTCCCCTGCGCTGCACCCGATGCCACCATCTTCATGGAGGTACCTTTTTCGATGATTGTGGCGTCTCCATTGAATCCTGATACAATAATGGGTTCTTCATCTGCAAACACATTCAGTCCTGTCAGCGATGTGAGTATGAATACACTCAAAACGATTGCAGAGAGCAGTTTGCCAAATTTCTTCATTACACGTTCACCTTCCCATATCAGTGGTTAAGTCAATATAGCCTTTAAGAGAGCACAGGACGGGGCGTGTTCCATCCCCATCCTGACCTCATGGAACATAGCCTTAGTCAGCAATTCTGGAAGCAATAAAGGCGAGATCTTCAATATCAACCTTATTGTCTTTATTGATATCCGCTACCCTGGCCTCTGCCCAGTTTTCGCTGTTGGAATCCGCACCGTACCAGTATGCAGCGATAGCAAGGTCTCCTATGTCGATCGTGGAGGAACCATTGATATCTCCGGTGGATGCAGTGATTACCGATGCCTCGAATGCTGCCTTCGCCGCATTCAATGCAGCCGCAGCATCGTCCACCTCGGTCTGGGTTGCGCTTGTATTTTCATAGACCGCGATGGCCGCATCGATTGCTGCCTTGAACACATCCTTTTCAGCCTGCAGGTAACAGCCGTTTTCAATGCCCACGACCGCACTGTCGTGCAGAGTTTCTGCGGCATCGATTGCTGCCCCCAGTGCATCTTTATTTACGACGGGTTCAGGAACAACCGAGGCTTCAAATGTGGCTTTGGCTTCTGCCAGCGCCGTTACTGCAGCGTCAACCTCAGCCTGTGTTGCATCCGGATTTTCGTACACAGTATTGGCTGCGTTGATTGCCGCCAGGAATGCAGCTCTGGCATCCGCAGGATACTGGCCGGATTCATTTCCTTCGGGTGCATTTTGGTACTGGGTCTGTGCTGCTGTTATCGCTGCCAGCAATGCACTCTTGTCTACAGTGACGATAGCACCCACCGTGATTGTCTTACTGCCCGGGTCGGCCTGCAGCACCATCCCTTCAGGCATGATGCCAAGCTTTGCACCGGTAATCGAAATAACGCTTGATGTATCGCTTACCCCGCTCTTCACCTTGAAGCTGATCTCCAGTATCGGTGTGCTGTTTCCGGTGACTCCTCCGATATTGACGGCGATAATTCTTACAGCACCGGTGCCCGAAGGCTCATCTCTAAGGATGTCCACACCTTCGCCGGCTTTTGCTGCACCCTCATACTCAAATACTTCAGGATCATAGCTTAAAATCAAGTCTTCGGCATATACGCCCTGGGTTATATTGTCCAGGCTAATTCCCAGCGTAAAGGCAGCACCCGCCTGTACGCTGTCACTTCCTGTAATGGCTGCTGCCGGACTTCTGAGTACCAGCGCATTCATTGCCGTCTGCAGGTTGGCACATGCTTCATCCACATCTGTCTGCAGGGCTTCCGGATCGTCTCTTTCGGCTATCGCGGCATTTAAAGCGGTCTGCATGCTTGTCCATGTTTCCACTGTATAAAGGTCTTCATTCAACGCCTGTGCTTCATCGATTAAGGCTATCAAAGCCGACTTCTCAGCTGGAAGAGGAACAAAGAGCTTTGCGCTGCTGTGGAAGTAATCAAACATCACATCCAGATCCGTATTGGTTCCCGACCCGTTGATAGAGATAAGTCCTACCTGAACATTACTGAAATTCAGAGTATAACTACTGCCTACCTGGTTAAAGCTGGTTCCGTTGGTCGAGTAGTATGTGGTATAGGTATTGCCGCTCTTAACCATTCGGAGCCACAGGGTATTGTCACTGCCCACGGCACTGCCGTTCACACTGGTTGCAGAAGTTGATCCGTTAACCTCCCTGCATGCCTGAATAATGCTGCTGCTTGATCCGGTGGCTTCCCAATCCAGTTTGATGTAATTGTCCATATCCTGGTAGGCAATAATACCACCCTGCTGGTATGCAGTATGAGGCCTTGCGGAACAAACGAACCGGGTTTCTATGGTCCAATCCCCGGGTGCATTCTGCAGCAGAATATTTTTTGCGTCCGTGGACGCTCCGTAAATATCTCCCGCTCTCGGACTAATCGTCATATATCCCGGGTTTGAAGACAGGCTCCAGGTTGGTGGATCCTCATTGACCCAATGCCAGAGCCGTGTATTGAGCGTATCTGTGTTAAATTCATCATTCCCGCTTGGTTGATTGTTGAAGTTGATTGTATAAACCAACTGATAGCTTCCGCTTCCAACGGTCACTGCCGCCTGTCCGGGTACGGCGGCAGCCTGGGTTATGGAAACAGGCGCATTTGGATCATTGGGTTCAGCCGATACCAGTGGGTTCATTCCGTCGGGAAGGCTTACATAATAGGTATGGGTGTCCGAACTGAACCCGCTCACCTCAATGCCATTCACTTTCAGGCTTTGAAGGGACGAGTTGACTTGAAAGTTTAGCGTATAGGTGGTTATGGCACTTCCTGCAGAAACCTCAATGACCGCCTGACCTGGTACTGCCGATACCTGGCTTATGTTGACAGTGACGCCCGGGTCTGCGGGAGTTGCAGTTACCTGAGGAACTTCTCCGTAGGGAACAGTCATGTTATAGGTGAAAATATCCGGGCTGAACTCATTGAACATAACACCATCAACCTGTAGACCGGTAAGAGAAGTATCCACGTTAAAGTGAACGGAATATGCCGCTTGTCTGGTGCCATCGCTTGATGTAACGGTAATGACGGCTGTGCCGGGAAGTTCAGCGACCTGGGTTATGGTGACCGATGAAGTGGCGCTCGCAGCGGTTGCTGCAACCAGTGGCAATGGTCCCACAGCAACAGGTTGGTTATATTCGCGGATTGCCGGGCTGAATCCGGCCAATGGCAGGCCATTTACCGTTATTTGGGTCAATGATGCCTCGGTATCAATCAGTTCGTCAACGGCCTCCGTCAATGCGCTTGAAGCGCTTTTCACATTGTTCACCGCATCCAGATCATAAATTCTTACAGCAAGGATATCCTCAGCTGCCTGCCGGGCTGCCGCAAATCTGCTCCAACTGTCGGTCGTGTAAAAATCTCTGGAAGAATCCGGAGGGGCATTTTCCAAATCCTTTTTCAACTCAAAACGAGCCACACTGCCAATGATGGCATAATAGGACATCTTTGCGGTGTTGCTTGTATTCCCCGCGTTGTCGGACGCCATAAAGATATGGGCGCCTTTGTTTGAGTTGAAGGTGCTGGAGTCGTTCACTCCATCAAAGGAATACGCAGTGATCTTCCCGCCATTGCCCTTACTGTTTTCAAGCAGGAAATCGAAATGATCCGCCATCCAGTTGGCCTGCTCTCTTTGGATCTCGGGCTGGTTTGCCATAGCGGCCGTCCAGCCGGATCGAACCAGAGCAACCTTTGCATTGGGCGTATTTTGCCATGTATTATAGGTCCACGCCGGGTTTTTGGTCCCGTCCGGCAGGTAATACGGCAGGGCATCCCGGCTGTAGCTCAGGTTGGCTGCAAGGTCGGAGCGGGTGTCCGATTCGGTGGTCTGGAACTCATCACAGACCTCGGAGAACCTGTTGTACATATCCTTAAAAACATCCAGGCTCAGTGAGGTTGCGTTCCTGTTTTGCAGACCAACGACAAAGGTGACTCCATCGGCCTGCATCTGCTCGTAAATGGGCTTCAGCATCTCGATGGTGGAGGTAAGCTTGGGTTCATAATCTTTATCTGCATCATAGAAGTCATTGTAGACAAGCGCTAAACCCAGGTCATACTGATTATTGTATTTCGCAGCCGAGGCAAACGCCTGCCGCACCCACGCCGCTTCCTCATAAATCCTGGCATTCCTGTCGGTGATGTCCGGTCTTTTGAATATACGGCCCCAGCGCCCTTCCTGGTAGTCGTTTTCGTTGCGGATGAACCCGGAAAAGTCGTCTATGGCCTCATTGACAACATCCCAGGAGAAGAGAATGTCCTTGTACGGTGCAAACCTTTCAAATACCTTCTGAATATACGAATCAATTCTGGCGAGCATCACTTCCCTGCTTGCCCAGGGTTTCGAGTTGGAAAACCCTTCATGGAAGAATGCTTCGGGCTGCTGTGAAAGATTGTGCCAAAAAAGGGTATGTGCTTTCACCTTCACCTGGTCCGAAGGGCCCCTGGTGGCGTTCAAAGCTCTGACCTGATTCAGGAAAGTCAGCTGAGAGCTGGTTGACCCAAGCACAAGGGTCGTATTGGCCTCAAAAAGCAGTTCGGCCTCTGCTTCATCAATAATGCCGTCGGCAGATACCTGATCATAAACAGAATTGTACGTCGACGCCGCGGTTGTGAGGTTCAGCAGCGAGGACGGTTTGAATTCATTCGACGGGCAAAAGATGTTGTAATGATGCTGCAGCAGGTTTCTTACCTCTTGATTGCTTCCGAAGAAGGTGCTCATGCTATGAAAATCGCCAAACATGAAATAATCGCTGAACGTCTGGTAAAGGGATGGGAGTTCGGGCTGGAAGGTTGCAGAAACAGGCGGGCTGAAAAAAGTCATCATCAATGCTGCGAGCAGGACTATGGTTATTACTTTTTTCTTCATGAAGGTATCCCTCTTTCTTTTTTTGGTTTTTAAGGGGTATGCATTTCATCAGATAAGGCAGGGCTATAAAGCCCTGCCTATCTTCGCATCATCGGTTAATCCAATATTCTGGAAGCAATGAAGGCCAGATCTTCAATGTCGACCTTATTGTCCTTATTCACGTCCGCAATCCTGGCTTCCGCCCAGTTTTCGCTGGTGGAATCCGCACCGTAGTAGTATGCAACAATAGCGAGGTCTCCTATGTCAATAGTTGAGGAGCCGTTGATATCACCGGTGGATGCAGTGATTACCGACGCCTCGAATGCTTCCATCGCCGCATTCAGAGCTGCCGCAGCAGTATCCACCTCAGCCTGGGTTGCACTTGTATTTTCATATACCGCGATGGCTGCATCGATTGCTGCCTTGAACACATCCTTGTCAGCCTGCAGGTAGCATCCGTTTTCAATGCCCACAACCGCACTGTCGTGCAAGGTTTCTGCTGCATCGATTGCTGCTCCCAGTGCATCTTTGTTTACGTCAGGTTCAGAAACAACCGAGGCTTCAAACGTAGCTTTGGCTTCTGCCAGCGCCGTTACTGCGGCATCAACTTCAGCCTGTGTTGCATCCGGATTTTCGTACACGGTATTGGCCGTGTTGATTGCTGCCAGGAATGCAGCTCTGGCTGCAGCAGGATACTGGCCGGGCTCATTTCCTTCCGGTGCATTTTCGTACTGGGTCTGTGCCGATGTTATCGCTGCCAGCAATGCACTCTTGTCTACGGTGACGATATCACTTACAACGATTGTTTTACTGCACGGGTCGGCCTGCAGCACTGATCCTTCAGGCATAATACCCAGTTTTGCGCCGGTAACCGAAATAACGCCTGATGTATCGCTTACCCCGCTCTTCACCCTGAAGCCAACATTCAATATTGGAGCATTACTTCCATTCACTCCTCCGATATTGGCGGCAACGATTCTTACAGTACCAGTACCGGAAGGTTCGTCCCTTAAAACACTGATATTTTGATCCGCACCTGTAACTCCCTCAAACTCGAATACATCCGGATCAAAGCTTAGGGTGATATCTTCCGCATACACATCCTGTGCCAAAGTATTCAGGCTGATCCCTGCCGTAAAGCTGGATTCAGGCTGAACGGCATCGCTTCCTGTTATTATCACTTCAGGCTGTATAGCCTTCACAGTTACAGCAATTGGACCGGAAACAGAAGTTCTTGCGCCGTCGGAAATGGTAACGGTCAGCGTCACGCCCTTATCCGTCAGTGCAGGACGGGTAACCTTGCCGTCTTCAGCGATCACGTCCGGATCACTGGATGTCAGCGACAGGGTGTAACCGTGCGGAATCGCAAATGTGATATCTGAGGTCACTGTCGCAGGGATACTGTCGGCCGTATAGCTTCGGACATTATCCACCGCATCCTGCAGCATCTCTGGATATGACTTTTGCTGGACACCGTTGATGCTGGTGATGGTCAGGTACTCGAAGTAGGTGTTCATCTGGTTGCCGGAATTGTTCTGCGTGGCGAACAGGCCAATCTTCGGATCCCTGTACTCGATTCCCGTTAACGGGTTCCCCAGCTGGGTGTAATTTACGCCGTCCTGAGAGTAAGCCAGGGTGTATGTGGTTCCTTCTTTGGTAATCCTGTGGTAAAGGGTGACTGTGCCGTCTGAATTGGCGATGGCGTTGCCTGAACCGGTGGAGCTGAATGAACCGTTCCGCTCGATACCGGGCTCAAGCCTCAGTGAGCTCTGCTGGCAGTTCGCTCTGATATAATTGTCCTCATCCTGCCAGACCAAAAGCATGGCCTGCTGATAATCAGCGGTCGGAGTGTTCGGATAGAATACCTTTGCGACCACTTCCCAGTTGCCCATGGCCGGTTGTACAA
>JAEZBW010000427.1 GCA_023426765.1 Bacillota bacterium | reverse complement strand
AAGCTGCTCGTCCAGCAGACGTTCCAGATCACTGTGTTCCTTTACCATCCATACGGGAGATTTGGTCGCAAGAAAAACCTTTTCGCGGTAGCCATCCTTCAATGCTTTTGCGACGATCAACTCGCTTTTTCTCTCGTGATAGGGATAGGCTGTGTCAATATAATTCACGCCATGGTCTATTCCATAGCGGATCATCCGGATTGCTTCAGCTTCATCAACCACATTCTTTTCCCCATCCTTAACCGTGGGAAAACGCATACAGCCGATACCAAACAATGAGACCGGCTCTCCGATTTTGTCAAACAAACGGTATTCCATGTTGAACCTCCTGAAATAGTTTACTTATTCAGTATACCATGGCTGAAAAGAAAAAGTAACAAGCCCTGCGGGAAAGAATAAATATATTCGTTTTTTCTATTGACCCGGATTTGAAACTGCAATATAATGGAAACCGTAAAGATGTGAAACTATACAGGAAAGGGGTGTATTTCATGAGAACTATCGTATTCAGACATCGTACCAATATAATTACTGAGGTGGTCAAGGTCTAACTGAATAGTGGCAGAAGGAGCATGCTGATTGCCTTCTGCGAATTGAAGAATAACCCTTATGCCTGACAAAGCATTGGAAACTGTATGGGTTTCCTGTTTGTTTTTCCCGGGTTTTTCAAATAAACCGGCTTGTTGAAAGACGGTTTCCGGGAAAAGTATACATTGATGAAGATTACGGCACGATACAAGGTTATCGTGCCTTTTTGTTGTCCGCGGCGGTTGTTCGAAGCGGGCATTTTCTATTTGCTGCAGCTTCGATATGGGCCTGAACAATATGGATGATGCAGCTTGTTGGGTATTCCAGGGTTGGTATGATGCAAAAAGGAGTGTGGCACAGTGAAGTATAACAATGCGAAAAACATGTTGCCCGAATGGCTTTTAGATCAAATCCAACTTTATATTCAAGGTGAAGTGGTTTATATTCCCCGTAAGGAAGAGGTTCGTGCGAAGTGGGGGGAAGCCAACGGCACACGGAAGCATTATATGAAGAGAAATATGGAGATCGTAACAAAACACATCAACGGAATCGGCATTAACGATTTATCCGTTCAATACAGCCTGTCCGAACACAGTATTAAAAAAATACTGACAGGCATGAAAAAGGTCATCTGAGAAAAGGGTTCTGAAAACGCCTAGGAGACCGTTCAGAAAACCAGGTTTATTCATATTATACCAGGTTCCAAGTCTGGAAACCCGCATGGCGACGTATATTTTTACACGTCTATACGTGTTTTTTATGAATAAACCGACTTTCCGAGCCGGCACCTAGAAAGCGATGATTACCTTCTGTAGTATGGTAGATAAGAAGTAAAAATAGACTCCCCATAAACAGGCGATGGATTGCAGGCTGAAACTGTTCTCCACCGCCTGTTTTCATAAACATTGACCACGGCTTTATTACGGGCTATAATAATCAAATAAAAGACACTTTTCAGCAACAGCAATTGCAGAAGGTAGAAGCTTATGCAAAGGCAATGGCAAATTGGATTCAAGACATCAGTGCCTATTTTGTTCGGATACCTTCCCATTGGCCTGACCTTTGGGATTCTAGCCGCACAGCAGGGGCTTTCGGCGATGGACATCCATTGATAAACTCTGCCATGCGGATTTCAAAGCCGGGAGAGGTGTTATATGAGGAATTGGTTTTTCGAATGGTCGTATTGTGAGTTCGGGAGGTGTTTTTTTGGAAACTGGCTGCAGTGTTTGTAAGCGATGCGGAGGCAGGAACTGTGTTGCGAAGGTGCCCCTTTTTTCGTCATTGAACTGCGAAGAGCAGGAAAGGATCCATTCGCTGATCATCCGGAAAAAATACAGAAAGGGTGAGTTCCTGCTGATGGAGGGGGATATCCAGGAGAGCCTGATGATCCTTCATGGCGGAAAGGTTAAGGTATTCCGGTATACGCAGGACGACAAGGAGCAAATTTTATATATTCTGTTCGAGGGGGACTTTTTCGGGGAACGAAACCTTTTTCAAAAGCTGAAATCCACCTGCTTTATTGAAGCCCTGGAGGAAACTGAAATATGCCTGATATCGGGCAGCGCATTTCTGGCCTTTTTGAAGAACCATCCCGAAACCTCGGTAAAAATGCTGGAAGAGATGAGCCGGAGAATGGAACGACTGGAGGATGCACTGCAATACATGGGGACCAAAAGCAGTGAATCCAGGCTGACGTCGGTGCTGGTGGATTTTGCCGCACAGTACGGTAAACCGCAGAATGATGGGATCTTGCTGGAGCTGCCCCTAAGCCGGGAGGGAATTGCAAACTACATCGGCATTACCAGAGAGACCGTCAGCCGCAAGCTGGGCCTTTTACAGGACGAAGGGCTGATCGAACCCATCGGCAACAAGAAAATGCTTATTCCGGACTTAAGAAAGCTGGAGGAGTCCATACAGAGCTCATGAAACAGCTCACACCAAACAAGAAGACTCCATCATCCGGGTGGAGATGAATTATCATTGAATGCATACAGAATCGACCTGCCCTATATGGTGCATATGAAAACAGGGTTCTCTGTTGATGAAACAGAAAACCCTGTTTTGTATGAGGACTGAACTTTAGAATCTTCCGTACTATAATTCTAGTCCATCGCCAATGCTGAAAATACCGTTCAGGTTCACCGGAGATCGGCCGGTTATCTTTGCTTCCCCAAACCAGGCCTTCACTGCAGCACGCTGTGCGGCTTCGGTTTCTTCAAAGGTACACAGGTAAACAGGTGCATTCGGGCAGTATTGCATCACATAGGGGTTCCCAAAGGATGTGATGATAATGGGCTTGTCAATGACCAGCATGCCATAATAGAACATTCTTAAAGCGCATTTATTGGGGATCAGTGTGCCGACACCCCAAATAGGCCAAACAAAGAAGTTATAAAAAGTGAAATCGGCATTCGCCACCTTGTCCAGAATTTCATACAATGCGGAATTAGGCATATAATCCCGTATTTCTATCTCTTCAACGATTGCTCCTCTGTCTTTTAAAAGCCGTGGGGTGATATCAACCGGCAGGGTAAAGTCCTTGTTGGCCATCCAGGTATTCGCATCCGGGTTGAAGGTACTCAGCACCAGCACTTTTTTCCCCTTGATATCACT
>JAEZBW010000458.1 GCA_023426765.1 Bacillota bacterium | reverse complement strand
ATCCGACCATAATGGAATTGAAATTTGCCAATATCGGCAACGTTGGATCGCTTCAATATCGTATCAATCCGACCATAATGGAATTGAAATATGACAAGCATGAATTTTTTGACACATCATTAAATGGTATCAATCCGACCATAATGGAATTGAAATTTTAAGTATGAAACCATTTCGCAAGATGGTACAATGAGTATCAATCCGACCATAATGGAATTGAAATGGGTCAAAACACCCGAAGCCTCTCATTGGAGAAATAAGTATCAATCCGACCATAATGGAATTGAAATAATCCGAAAGGCGGTGATTTTATGCAGATATTACGGGTATCAATCCGACCATAATGGAATTGAAATTCCGGAATTCCAACCGCATCCGCCCGCCGGTCATCTGGTATCAATCCGACCATAATGGAATTGAAATATAATTGAGATTAATGTCGCGCCCCGTGCGGGCGCGTGGATTGAAACGTATTTTCCCCCCCTCGGCAACAACTAAAAGGCGTCGCGCCCCGTGCGGGCGCGTGGATTGAAACAGTTAGCCCCATGGGACCGCCAGTATGGCCGGGTCGCGCCCCGTGCGGGCGCGTGGATTGAAACAGCCGTGAAGAATATTATAATGCCTGCGTTTATAGTCGCGCCCCGTGCGGGCGCGTGGATTGAAACCCACCAGTCGATCTCAGACGTCTTGAACGCGTTGTCGCGCCCCGTGCGGGCGCGTGGATTGAAACACCTGAATGAGATGCCGCTTGAATTGCTCCGCAGGTCGCGCCCCGTGCGGGCGCGTGGATTGAAACATGGAAAGAAACAATCTGTATTATTATCCATGGTCGCGCCCCGTGCGGGCGCGTGGATTGAAACCTTGATAGGGTTACCGGCAGAGTTATATGTCAGGAGTCGTGTTTCAGTCGCGCCCCGTGCGGGCGCGTGGATTGAAACAGCATCGATGCGGACAGGCGTTTGTTTTCCTCGTCGCGCCCCGTGCGGGCACGTGGATTGAAACAGCTTATCAGTGAAAAAACAATCGTTTTATACGTCGCGCCCCGTGCGGGCGCGTGGATTGAAATCATCCTATATGAAATGGGTTGGACAGACAACAATGTCTCTCCCTGTACGGGGAGAGTGGATGAAACCAGCAAATGCGGTTGAAGCTGTTCTGAACTGTGTCGCGCCCGTGTGGGCGCATTGACACTAATGCTTGGCTTGAAAAAAACCATATAATAACTTCCATTAACCGAATATATAGTGTAAGATATTTTTATGCAAGCTTCCCTCGAACAAATGGAATAGTAGAGTTGCATACTATTTGATGCCAGTCATAATGGCGGAATGGAGTATTCCAATGGGCAAGTTGATGCTGATAGATGGAAACAGTATACTAAATCGTGGTTTTTATGGGCTTTCAGGAGGTTCGATGCTGACTACCTCAACTGGTCTGTATACGAATGCGGTGTTTGCATTTATCAACATTATGAACAAACAACTGGAAGAACATACACCTGAATACATTGCAGTTGCTTTTGATTTGAAAGCGAAAACCTTTCGGCATCAAATGTATGATGGTTATAAGGCTCAACGGAAAGGTATGCCTGACGAATTGGCGATGCAATTGCCACTCATAAAAGAAGTCCTCGCAGCGATGAATATACCTATCGTTGAACGAGAGGGTTATGAAGCGGACGATATCATCGGCAGCCTGTCCCTGAAAGGGGAAGAGGAAGACCTCGATGTGTTGGTTCTAACCGGAGACAGGGATTCATTTCAGCTTGTCAGCGATAAAGTAACTGTTTTATACCCGTCCACAAAGGGTGGTAGAACTGAAACAAAAATCTATAACAAACAGGCAATAGCCGAACAATACGGCCTGTCACCTGAGCAAATGATCGAGGTTAAAGGCCTGATGGGGGATGCCTCCGACAACATTCCCGGCGTACCGGGGATTGGGGAGAAAACAGCGTTGGGGCTCATTTCTGAATATAAATCCATCGATGGTGTATACGAGCACATTGATGAGATTAAAAAACCCAAACTAAAGGCCTCCCTCATTGAATACAAGGAGCAAGCATATCTTAGCCGCACGCTCGGCACAATTTACCGTGATTTGCAATGCTGCAGCGGAATTGAAGATCTTAAAAGGCTTGAAATCAAAAGAGACGAGCTGCTGAAGGTTTTCCGTAAACTTGAATTTGAAAGCCTTATCTCGAAGATGAACCTTCTTGAAGTTAGAAAAGAAGATTTGCCAGAAACAAATCAGGAACTGAACATAATCACTATCATCAGCAGGGATGAACTGTTAAAAACAGTTCCAGATTTGCTTAACCAAAAAACATTAACGGTACTTCAGCTGATTGACAAAGAAGATTCCTACAACTCCAGGTTGGCCGGCTTGACTATTTGCACGGAACAGAGCATTTATGCTCTGAACACCGGGGAATACCTTCCGGAAAGCGTAGTTGCCGAAGACTTAAAGGCTCTTTGGCAAACGGAAGATATTCAAAAAATCGGCCACAACATCAAGGAATTCATCACCTGGCTTTTCAAATACGGCATTGAACTGAAAGGCCTTGTTTTCGATACCATGATTGCGGAATATCTGATCGATCCGCTTCGCAGCAGCTATCCCATCACAGGGTTGTCATATAAGTACCTGAACCGGACCATCCCGTCACTTGAAGAGTTCCAGGGAAAAGGAAAAGCTTTAAAACAGTATTCCGAACTGCCATTGGAACAATTAGCATCAATCAGCAGTCAGAATGCCCGAGCCGTTTACGACTTATGGCAACACCAGAAAAAAGTGATTGAAGAAAACGGGCAAGCTGAACTATTTGACAGTATCGAGCTGCCCCTCGTCACGGTTTTAGCTAATATGGAATATCAGGGATTCAAGATAGATGCCGCTAAACTAACCGAATATAGTCATACACTAACGCAAAGGATTAATACGCTTGAAAAAACAATCCATATGCTTGCCGGGGAAGATTTCAACATCAATTCCACTAAACAACTTGGTGTTATTTTGTTTGACAAGCTCCACCTGCCCATCGTCAAAAAAAATAAAACCGGATATTCCACTGATGTGGAGGTCTTAGAAGAGCTTTACGACCAGCATGAAATCATTCCCTGTATCATGGAATACAGGCAGCTGACCAAGTTGAAAACCACCTATGCGGAAGGATTGGAGAAGGTGATCAATCCCGTTACCGGAAAGATACATTCAACCTTCAACCAGACTGTGACCGCAACGGGGCGCATCAGCAGCACCGAGCCCAACCTTCAGAATATCCCTGTTCGGCATGAAATGGGCAGGGAAATCCGGAAAGCGTTTATTCCGTCCACATCGGATGCCTTGTTTGTGGACGCAGACTATTCCCAAATCGAACTTCGTGTGCTGGCACATATTACCGGGGATGAAGCGCTTATCAGAGCATTTGTAAACAATGAAGATATTCATACCACCACTGCGTCACTGGTTTTCGAGGTTGAACCTGCACGGGTGACTCCGGAGCTTCGCCGGAGGGCGAAGGCCGTTAACTTTGGAATTGTTTACGGCATCAGTGATTTCGGCCTTTCCAGGGATTTAAACATCACCCGAAAGGAAGCTAAAAGGTATATCGAAGGTTATCTGGCCAAGTATCCGAAGGTTAAGGTATATATGGAAGAAATCGTGAATATCGGCCAGGAGCAGGGGTTTGTCGAAACCATGTTTCACAGGAGAAGACAATTGCCCGAACTGGCGTCCAAGAACTTTAACCAGCGCTCCTTTGGTAAGCGAATAGCAATGAACACGCCCATACAGGGCAGTGCAGCCGACATTATAAAAATAGCTATGGTAAAGGTTTATCAGGCACTGAAGGAATCGGGGCTAAAGTCCAGGCTGATTCTGCAGGTTCACGATGAACTGGTTGTAGAAACCATGCGGGATGAGCTTGACCAGGTAAAGGCGCTGGTAAGGAAATGCATGGAAGAAGCAACTGTCCTGAGCGTTCCGCTGATTGCAGATGTGAATACGGGGGAAAACTGGTATCAGGCAAAATAGTTCAGCGGCGAAGGAGTGTTTGAATTGCTGACCATCGGTATTACCGGAGGGATTGGCTCGGGAAAAAGCACAGTGGTAAGGATTCTTGAAGAATATGGGGCACGGGCCATTTTTGCAGATGAAATTGCCAAATCGGTGATGGAACCGGATATGCCTGCTTATCAACGTATCGTGAAACATTTCGGTACCGGAATTCTTGATGAAGCGGGGCATATTGACAGTAAAAAACTTGGTGATATTGTATTTCATAATGACCAGGAACTGATGGTTCTGAACGAAATTACTCATGGTACTGTAGCCGATATAATCAGGGATATTCTCAACGGATACCGTAGTGAACAGGTAAAGCTGGCTGTTGTGGAAGCGATTGTTCCCATTGAACGTGGTTTTCTGGATGCCGTTGATACGGCCTGGGTCGTTCTTGCTTCAGAACCGGTCCGAGTTAACCGTATTATGAAAAGAAACAATTACAGCCGGGAGGAAGCGCTGGCGCGCATTAGTGCGCAAATGCCCGATGAAAAGTATAAATCCATCGCCGATCAAATAATATATAATGATGGAAACTTTGACGAATTGAAGACAAAAATACGAGGACTGTTAAATGAGCAGATTAGCCCGTCATAAGAACAGGCTGTTATATATCGTTATCATACTTTTACTGTTTATCATCACCTCCGCCATAGCACCTGTTATTTGTAAGGATATGTTTCCCACACCCTATTTTGATTTGGTGGAAAGATATGCGGGGGAAAACAATTTGCAGATATCCTTGATTTATGCGGTGATAAAAACCGAAAGCGGTTTCAGGGACGGTGTTATATCCCAAAAGGGTGCTATCGGCCTGATGCAGATTACCGAAAAAACAGGCATCTGGATTGCATCCATGCTCAAGGTTGCGGATTTTACGCCGGAAGATCTGAAAAACCCCGAAATGAATATTCGTTTCGGATGCTGGTATTTATCCTACCTGATGCAGCGCTTCAACGGAAACAGCGAACTGGCCCTTGCCGCTTACAATGCGGGGGAGGGTACCGTCACCGGGTGGGTAGAATCCGGCTTGATCGGTTGGAAGGATATGAAGATAAAAAGCCTGCCTTACGGAGAGACTGAAGAATACCTGATCCGGGTGAACAGAATCTATTTTGTTTATAAAACACTTTACCCGGATTTGGATTCATGATACACTGAAAAAGGTCAATAAAACCTTTTTGCTTTGCGGAGGTCTTTATGTTTACTCCCATCTTTGACAGAGATTTATTATATCCCACCAACAGCCAAATGGCTCCAGGAAGTGTTCATGTTGCGGTGATGAAACCCGATAACCAGGGCAAACTGCCGGTTTTTATTTCACCAAAATCCAATCACAACCCGATGGAATTCATGCAAACGCTGGTTGGTATTATCCAGGCCGATATTTTTGACAGAACACGCATCGATATAAAAGCCCAGGGGATTTTCTTTTTTATGCTTCCGGGTAATGAATACATGAAGGTGGTATACCAGAACGGGAAGCAGGTTACTGAAAAAGTGAATAATGTAGAAATTGTTGAATAAACTCCGGTTTCCGGAGTTTTTTTGTTGGTTTATCCTTGATTTTCTTAAAAGTTCTGATAAAATGAATATGATATTTTATTAACAATGTGGATAGGAGTGGATACAATGCCGTTAGTAACAACAAAGGAAATGTTCCAGAAGGCCTATGAAGGCGGCTATGCGATTGGCGCCTTTAATGTAAACAATATGGAAATCGTTCAGGGGATTACCGAAGCAGCAAAAGAGGTGAAAGCGCCTCTGATCCTGCAGGTATCTGCCGGGGCCCGCAAATATGCGAACCACACATACCTGATGAAGCTGATTGAAGCAGCCGTTATTGAAACCGGTCTGCCAATCGCTGTACATCTTGATCATGGTGACAGTTTTGAACAGTGCAAATCCTGCGTGGATGGTGGTTTTACCTCCGTCATGATCGATGCTTCCCATCATTCCTTTGAAGAAAATATTGCAATCACAAAGCAGGTTGTGGATTATGCCCATGCCCGCAATGTAGTGGTTGAAGCAGAGCTTGGCCGTCTGGCCGGTATCGAGGATGCCGTTAATGTATCGGCTGCCGATGCTTCCTATACCGACCCGAAGCAGGTGGAAGAATTCGTTCAGCGCACCGGCGTTGATTCTCTGGCCATCGCCATCGGAACCAGCCATGGTGCATATAAGTTCAAGGGTGAAGCACAGCTTCGCTTTGACATTCTGGAAGAAGTTCAAAGAAGGCTTCCGGGCTTCCCCATCGTTCTGCATGGCGCATCCTCTGTCATTCCGGAATATGTTGACCAAATAAACCAATTTGGCGGACAAATGCCCGGTGCAAAGGGCGTGCCCGAGGATATGCTCCGCAAGGCCGCATCCATGGCCGTCTGCAAGATCAATATCGACTCCGACCTTCGTCTTGCAATGACCGCAACCATCCGTAAGGTGTTTGCTGAAAGCCCGGCGGAATTCGATCCCAGAAAGTACCTCGGCCCTGCAAGAAGCGAAATCAAAAAACTGGTCACCAACAAGCTCATCAATGTATTGGGCTGTGCAGGAAAAGCATAAAACGAAAAAATACCAGCCAACTAAATCAGGAAGTGCGTCTCACACGAGGCGCACTTTTCTTTCAATGTACGAGGAAAGACCACTGCTGCAGAATGAAACAAACAACGGTGAATACCGATAGACTGGAGTTTGCTATGAAAATTTCTACCAAAGGCAGATACGGCCTTGAAGCCATTGTTGATCTTGCGGTTCATGGAACGCAGGGTTGTGTGAATATTAAAAGCATTGCAGCCAGGTGTGATGTCTCGGAAGCATATGTTCTGCAGATTTTTCTGGAATTAAGGCGTGCCGGTATTATCGACAGTATCCGGGGTGCCCAGGGCGGATATGTCCTTGCAAAAAATCCGTCTCAGATCACGGTGAATATGGTTCTTACAGCGCTTGAAGGAAAGCTTGCACCCGTTCCCTGCCTTACCGGAGAAAAAGATACCGCTTGTAACAGAGAACACCGATGCGGAACGATAGGCTTCTGGAGCAACATTATGAATATTATTGTCGGGGTGGCGGATTCCATTACAATCGCAGACCTTGTGAGATGTTATCATCATTCGCTCACCGAAGAGCCTGTACCGGATTACTCCATCTGAAAATACAGTTTTTGCTGCTCCGATGATTGACAAAAGGTTCCTTCTGTAATAAAATAAGACAAAACATAGTGGAATACTAAGGAATAGGTGAGTACATGAAGTTTTCAACCAAGGGAAGATACGGGCTGCGGGCCATGATCGATCTGGCCGTGTATGCGAAGGCAGGGCAGGTAGCCCTGAACAGCATAGCAGACCGGCAGGACATCTCGTTGAACTATCTGGAACAGGTTTTTTCCGCTTTAAGAAAAGCAGGCCTTGTAAAAAGCGTTAAAGGCGCTCAGGGCGGGTACATGCTTGTTCGCAGCCCCGAACATATCACAGCCGGAGATGTTTTACGGGTGCTTGAAGGCTCTTTGTCGGTCATCGACGAAGATGAGGCGGAACCAAACAGGGAGACGGTCATCCGGAATTGCATCAGAGCCTGCATTTGGGATAAAATAGACGAAGCAATCAATTCCTATGTGGACAGCGTGACTTTGGAGGAGCTTGCAAGGCAATACCGGAAAATCAACGGATTGGATGATTTCATGTACTTTATCTGAAGCGGCAGGGCTGAAATGCCTGGGCTGCTTACTTTCAAAAAATTCTTATAGTGCAGGAGGTTGACCTTATGTCAAAAATCGCAAAGTGTTTAACGGAACTTATCGGAAATACACCCTTGCTGGAGCTGACCGGTTATAATTCAGAGGATGGGTTGGGTGCCACGGTCATAGCCAAACTTGAGTATTTTAACCCCCTGTCCAGCGTGAAAGACAGAATTGGATATGCGATGATCAAGGATGCTGAAGATAAGGGACTGATTCACAAGGGCTCGGTTATTATTGAGCCTACCAGTGGCAACACCGGTATCGCACTGGCATTTGTATGCGCAGCCCGAGGCTACAGATTGATCCTGACAATGCCCGACACGATGAGTGTTGAAAGAAGAAGCCTGTTGAAAGCACTGGGTGCGGAGCTTGTCCTGACCCCCGGGGCAGAGGGAATGGGAGGGGCCATTCAGAAGGCAAAGGATTTGGCCGCTACAACACCTGATTCGTTCATCCCGCAGCAGTTCAGCAATCCTTCCAACCCGGAAATTCATAAGAAGACCACTGCCGAAGAGATTTGGAGGGACACCGACGGAAAGGTGGATATCTTCGTCGCCGGTGTGGGTACTGGTGGTACCATTTCAGGCGTAGGTGAGGTACTGAAACAACGCAACCCCAATGTGAAAATCATCGCCGTCGAGCCTGCCGATTCTCCGGTATTATCGGGCGGAAACAAGGGCCCGCATAAAATTCAGGGCATTGGAGCCGGCTTTGTCCCGGACAATTTCAACAGGACTGTGATCGATGAAGTGTATAAAGTGAAAAATGAGGAAGCCTTTGAAACCTCGCGCAAGCTGGCAAAAGCCGAAGGCCTTCTTACCGGGATCTCCTCCGGTGCTGCACTGTTTGCTGCCACACAGGTTGCAAAAAGGGCTGAGAACAAAGGTAAAACCATTGTCGTGCTGCTGCCCGATACAGGTGAGCGATATCTGTCCACTACCCTGTTTCAGGAGTAACGGAACGACATATCAGGAAGTGCAAACATGAGCGAAGTGAATGTCATCCTGAGTGTAACGAAGGATCTATGAATGTGAGACTACTTCCGAGATCCTTCACTGCGTTCAGGATGACAGCTTCGCTTTTATCTGTTGCGCGAAGTCCAACAGAAGCTCTTTCCTGTTCAACTCGGGTTTTTGCAGTACGCAAATGAAAAGCGCTTCAAGCAAAGCCCCCAATGCCTTTCCCGGCGGGAAACCTGCATTAAGCAAATCTGCACCGTTCACTGCCAGCGCGGTCAGACTGGTACAATGCTGCTGCAAGGTAATTTCATCAAATAGTTGCCTGACTGTTCTAAAATCTGCATACAAAGGATTTATTGCTTCAGCCAGTGCTAATGCATCGCATAAGATGGTCATGCCGACCTCTGCTATAGTTTTGCGAAGGTTGTACCCGGTTTCAGGCAGCTTCCCGCGCAGCACGGCTAAGGTTGTGATAATATCTCTCATCAGAGCATTGCTCATCCTCATGTTTTCACAAAAAAGCTGCAATTCCAGTTCTCCGGTGATTCCAAGTACCCTCAGGAGCATCGCCCATCTGAGGGATAGTTTCTCTGGCAGCAGTTTTAACCTGTCATATGCGTGATCCTCAGCTGCACCAGATGGGAAGATATATTCAGAAAGACCTGTCTCAAATACAACCTTTATCTCATCAGGGTAAGGGCTTAAAAGAATACCATTCAACTCCGCAAGAATCCGTTCCTGGCTGACATACCTGATGGTTCCAGCCATCTCCCTTATGG
>JAEZBW010000447.1 GCA_023426765.1 Bacillota bacterium | reverse complement strand
GTGCTGGCGGCCGGCGGCGGCCGGGCCAATTGCACCAACATCGACATCCGGCCTTCGGACTATGTTTGCGGCAATCCGCATTTCGTCAAGTCCGCCCTGGCCCGGCTCTCGCCCTGGGAATTTCTTGACTGGATTCATGGCGGCGGCGTGGCCACTCAGGAAGAGGACAACGGCAAGCATTTCTGCGTCGACGGCGCGATTCGCCTCGTGCGCTTCCTGGAAGCCGAAGCCAAGCAGGTCGGGGCGCGGTTTGTCACCGGCGCGGCCATCCGCGAGGCGCGCAAGGACGGCGACGGGTTCGTGGTCGAAACCAGCGCCGGGCCGGTGCGCGCGGCCTCGTTGGTGCTGGCCCTAGGCGGCAAATCCTGGCCGGGCATCGGGGCCACCGACTTCGGCTACACCCTGGCCCGGCGCTTCGGCCTGGCCGTCACGCCGCTTTTGCCGGGCCTCACACCGCTTCTGGCCGGCCCGGAACTGGCTGGGCTGTGCCGCGACCTGTCCGGCGTGTCCCTGCCCGTGACCATACGCGGCGCGGGCGAGGCGGCCGGGAGCCTGCTTTTCACCCACAAGGGCGTCTCCGGCCCGGCCGTCCTTAACGCCTCCATGTTCTGGCGCGAAGGGGCGCTGGCCATCGATTTCCTGCCCGGCTGCGACGTCGAAGCCGCCCTGGCCGAAAATCCGCGCCTGGACGTGAAAAACGGGCTCGCCCGGCTGCTGCCCAAACGTCTGGCCTTTGCCCTGGCCGACATGCTTTCGTTCACCGGCCCCGTGGCCGGTCTGTCGCCCAAAGCGCGCCGTGCCCTGGCCGACAAGCTCGCCGCCTTCCCCTTCACCCCGGCCCGGGCCGAAGGCTACGCCAAGGCTGAAGTCACCATCGGCGGCGTCGATACCGCCGCCATCTCCTCCAAAACCCTCGAAGCCGCGTCCGTGCCGGGCCTGTACGTCATCGGCGAACTGCTTGATGTCACCGGTCGGCTCGGCGGCTACAACCTCCACTGGGCCTACGCCTCGGGTTTTGCCGCCGGGGAGAAGGCGTAGAGGGATAAAAGGCGTGGTCGGTTGGCGCGACGTCTCCACGTCGCTGTGGCCAGGCATTGTCCTTGGATTGCGCGCCAATCGGGTTGCCGTTCCAGAGACGATGGAATAGCAGTGGCATCGGCTTGCGGCATTATTCCCAAGCAAGCGCGCCAGTTTTTTTGGCGTTCCTGACATGAGGCACCTGATGGCGATGTTTTTTTGCCGGCAAAAGGCCCCGTTGCATGCGGTTTCTCTTGATGCGGTCAATTTTCTGCTCGCCGATGTGCGCGGCGCGTTAGGACCGTTTCTCAATGTCTTTCTGGTGACGCAGCAGCATTGGAGCCAAACCTCGGTGGGTTTGGTGACCATAATCGGCGGCTTGTTCGGCCTAGCGGCCCAAACGCCCATAGGCGCGGCCATTGACGCGACGCGCGCCAAGCGGGGGGCCATTGTCCTCGCCTTGGCCGTCGTCGCGGCAGGAGCCCTGACCATTGCCGTTTCACAGGCGTTTTGGCCGGTGCTTGTCGCCAGTTGTCTTGTCGCCATGGCGGGGGACGTTTTTGGTCCGGCAGTGGCGTCGTTGACGTTGGGCTTGTTTGCCCAGGACCAATTGGCCCGTCGTCTCGGCCGCAACGCGAGCTTTGACCATGCCGGAAACGTGTTCGCCGCTCTTGTGGCGGCCGTGGTGGGCTATGTTTTTTCCCAGGGCGCGGTTTTTTTGTTGGCGCCCGTGTTTGCCGTTCTGGCCGTCGGCGCGGTGTTGTCTATTCCGGTCGGGGCTATCGACTATCAGCGCGCCAGGGGGTGGGACGCGCCGGATCGGGGCCGGTCTCCCACGGCGCAAGCGCTTAGTTGGAAAATCCTGCTCAAGAAACGGCCGTTGGTGGTGTTTGGGGTGTGCATCATGTTGTTCCATTTCGCCAACGCGCCGCTATTGCCCTTGGTCGGGCAAAAGCTGGCTGGAGCGCATCCGCGCTGGGCCACGGCGATGATGGCGTCCTGCATCGTGGCCGCGCAGTGCGTGATGATTCCCCTCTCCTTGCTGGCCGGAAAGGCGGCCGCGCGTTTGGGGCGCAAGCCGGTGCTCCTGGTCGCTTTCGCCGTTCTGCCCGTCCGGGCTGTTCTTTACACATTCTCCGACAATACGGCCTGGCTTGTGGCCGTGCAATTGCTCGATGGCGTCGGCGCGGGCATTCTAAGCGTGTTGACGCCGCTCGTGATCGCCGACGTCATGCGCGGCACGGGGCATTACAATCTGGCCCAGGGCGCTGTGGCCACCATGCTTGGGATCGGGGCGTCCTTGAGCGGGCTGGCCACGGGGATGGTCGTGGACGCCTTCGGGTATGACGCGGCCTTTCTCGGTCTTGGGGGCACGGCGGTCGCGGCGCTGGCGATGCTGGTTGTCGGCATGCCGGAAACGGCGTCGATGCCGACAAGCTGATCGCCAAGGCCTTTGGACTCCGCATTGCCTCCCCGACGCTTCCCGCCCCCCGTGGCATGACTTTCCCCTCGCCAAACCCTATGGG
>JAEZBW010000416.1 GCA_023426765.1 Bacillota bacterium | reverse complement strand
ATCTATGCCATACAACAACCGAATCAAAAAATATTTATCTACTGATGCTATACTCCTATATGCTCCATTTTTCACATCTTTTAGAACCCAATATGAATAACCTTCAATTCCTCTGCTCCTGCCAATTGTATATTCAAAAGAACTATTTACATCTCCAATATTTATCCATCTATTTATGTGAAGGTTATTACTTATAAAAGGATTATAAATTTGTATTTGATCATCAAGCAAAACTTTCTTATATTTTAAATTACCTACAATAGTTTCAGTCCATTCAACTAATTTGTCACCTGTATAAGGCATCATTAGCCAATTTTGAAGAGAGTAGTTCTGTGGAAACTTTGCCTCCTCAATACAGTCTTTTGGTAGTATTCTTGATACTCCGCTCAAAAAACAATTTGTATTCATTAACCACTTTGAAGGCGAAACCCCTCCTTGTACGAGTACTCTATCCTTTAAGCCTATATCAATCGTTTTATATGGAGCTAAAACATACTTACCATGAGATAAATCAATAATCTCTCCAGTTTCAACCATTAACTTTACTATGTATCTAATCCAATTATATTGATCTTTTTCTCCTGATAAATAATACCTTTCATTCGGTTCCAACTTAGATATTAACGGCTCATATTGCTTATTTACAGAGTAAATTATGCTTCTAATATCTGCATCTTTATAATGCAATTCGGCCCCTGCTTTAAAATTATTAGATAATAAGCATATAGTATTTCGTATGCTTTCAACTATTGCGATATATACCATACAAAATGGCTTTTTACTACAATGTAGCTCCCTATCAATTATTCTTAGAAAATTGCTTTTAATAATAAATCACTTCTCCCTCATCTAACCGCCTTTTCAAAAACCTTTTTATCTTGAATAAGCTTATCTGTAGATACTAAGTTAATTAGCTGCTCTTTCCAGCCAAAATACTTAGAGGCTGGTATTAAATGATTAATAAGTATTAATTCAAGAGCTTCACTTCCATCGTTACCTAGGAATATTAAACAATTGTAAAGGTTATTAATATTCCTTTTTGCAGCACAACTAATAAAAATTCCTTCTTGCTCTATATCATCAAAAAATTCGTTGAGATTATTGTTTCTATCGACATTATTGGCCCAATTATCCCATTCATTGTTAAAAACAATCCCGCTTTTTAGGTTTCCGAGGCTATTTTCACTACTATTACTTATCCAAACACTAAAATCTATTCCAGCTATATAATCCCATAAGCATAACGAGTTAGAGAACATATGCGAATATGGATCTGCAGATAAAACTACCATATTTTTATATAAATTTTGTTCACTGTCATTTACCTCACTAAATCTAAAATCAGCATAATACTTTAAGTCTTTTAAGTATGGTAAAAGGCTTGAATCTATTGAGAAAGAATTAATATCTTCAATAAGAATCAGGCTCATTTCATTATTAATCAAGTTGCAATTAATTGTATTTTTCAGTTCCACTACCGTTACAAAATGAGGGTTAGGCGGAATAATTAGAGGTGATTTTCCAGTTAATGCTGCAGAAGCATACAGAGAAAATTCCCTAGCATCTGATTGTATTATCAATGGTATCAGATTTGCTAATTTGCACGCGACAAAGTATTTAGCAACTTTTTTTGCAGCACCCATAGACATCCCCAAGTTCTTAATGTTAAATGCGAGGAGGTCAATCATATGATCAATACTATTAAAACTATTTTCCGGTTTTGCTGATACTATCTTACTTGATTGAAAAGTATGTACATTAGGTTGTTTTGTAGCTAATCCGCTTGTAAAAAACGGCTTCATAATACTTATTTGGGATATCAAGTCTGCTGCATTATTTGCTGTTCTATCAACTTGGTCTTTTATATTCTTGATAATTTGTTCACCTAATTGAATATTTTTTGTATTTTCAGTTATAATTTCCTCTTTTTTGTTTTCAAGTTTAGCGACTTCATCTTTTAGAATTTCCTTTTGATTTCTAAGATTTGTAATATCAACACGCAAATCTTTTCTTTCAAGTTCAAGTTTCTGAAGCGCTAGGTCGACAGCTTGCTGAATGCTTGAATTTTTCTCTCTGATGATAGGATATGTATTCAGAATCTCATTTAAATTACATTCTAGCTTAGTCTCAGTATCTTCACTTTTCTTTAATATTTCAATTGTTTTTTGAACTCTCCCTGCAATATCAAGATTATCTAACATTGATATTCTGTTAACAATGTCTCTTCTTTGTGATTTTGTTACGTTAATATCTTCCTTAAAAATTTCGTTCAACTTATTGAAAGTGAAGGCAGCAATTTCACTTTCTGTTGCACAATCAAAAAAAATGTCACTCTCTGGCCAACTAAAATTTGATGATAATATTCGATTATAACTACCTATATTAAAAGTAATAATCTTAAATGCTTCAACATTATTCCAGCACTCAAGTGGGTCTTTTAAAGAGCCAGATTTTACTTTATATATTTTTTTGTTTTCATCATATGAGAATAACTCCGGTATTCTTATAACTGTACCATTATCCAAAACTAAGCAACAATTTTTACTCGGCGTAAAAGACAGGTATATGCCATTCATAAGTAAATTTCTTATATGTTTTGGCGAAGTTGCTTTATGAATAAATAGTAGCTCTATTGGTTGAAGCCATTCTTTGTTGATAACTCTATATTCAGAATAAACTGGTTTAGCCTTATCTACCCCATCATTATATTCAACCCTATAAATTCCTAATGAATACAACTCCAAGTTAGATGGTGGATTTAAAAATGCTACTTCACCTTCACTTGGATATTTTTCAGTATAATCACTCTCAACGCAAATGTTATTATTGATAACCTCACCAATAACTTTAACAAAACCTAGCGATTGCATATTTCGTGGAGCTTTATTAAACAAGCCTAAAATTGTTCTTTCCATATTTACGTTACCTTCTTACTGTTTGATTTTGTAATTTGTCAAGAATATCAAATAAATATATGTTAGCAGCCCAAGGCATATAGTATTGCTGCCTAAGTTTGATAACATAAGCAATAATCTCATTCTTTGTATTCAATGTCATATCTACTGTCTTTATTACTTTATATATGTTATCTAAACACCGGGTAGCTTTAAAATTTGGACTCCTTGCATCTTCTTTCTTTGACATTAAATAAACCTTTTCTAATAAGCCTAGGATTATTACTTCATCTGCCTTACCAATACTTTCAAACTTACATTCTAGGAAATTTATTTTAAGTACTCCTATTCCTAAAAAGTCTAGTATTATTGCATCAACATTAATCATTGTAAGTTCACTTATATTATCTATTCTCAAAGGAGTCTTTGCATTAATTACATGTTTGACAAGTAGATTTTGTTGAAATTGTACCCGGATCTTCATACCTTCCTTGCCACTTATCTCTAGTGAAATAGGCTTAGTTTCATCCTGTGCATTTACAACTACTTCATGTTGAATCTCTGATTCGTAAGGGCAATAGTTAAAAATTTGATCCCCTATTTTTATACAAACGCCAAAATATCCCATATAATTCTCAGTTAGGTTTTTGGGAGATATGATTATATCAATGCTATTACTAAATCTATCAATAAAAAACCTATGAAGTCCTTGCTTTAAATCGTTCAAGCACAGTGTCATTGATTTATTCACAAAACCGTCTAACATATAAGATTCTATACCATTATCATGCTTGTGAAATAAGACTGCATCGTCGTAAACGCCGATGCACCTTATATTAAGTAAAACATTCTCAGAATCAATAACAAAGCTTCCATCACTATACATGGAATATGGCGTTGGCCACATTAATTCAATTTTGTAACCCATAGCCAACAAAGAATAATCAAATTTCTTTAACCAAAGAACAATATCCTCATTTATTTCCTCAGGAAAATTTATCTCCCAAACACGCCAGTCATCAATCATATTTAATTCTTTTCTATTTATAGTTTCAGGCCACTTTGATACCGGAACAGCAACAAAATCATTATGAGCCAACAAATATAAAGTATTTGAAGTGTCAATTGTATCTCCAGTTCTTATTATCCAACCACCATCAAGAGGATGTCTAAAGAAAATACCTGAAGGATCTAATCCTTTCGCTCCTATCAGCCAATTTGAAAAGTCGAAGTCTATATTCCCAGAAAATAACTTGACATTATATTCATTAGAATGAGGCGAAACATTACATAGGAAACCTCTTTTACCAGGCCACAAATTTGCAGAGTCAACTAGATATTTATTATCTATCATAAACTTTATATCATGAAAGCCGCTTATTCCTATTGTATCTATATCATCTTTTCTAAATTCCGGTAGATATAGATACAAAGCCCAAGTATCATATTTAACATCTAATTTAAATTTCAGGCCAATTACTTGATTTTCTTCATTACACAAATTTTGTTGCAAGTAAATACTTGTATAATACTCGCAATCACTCGACGCTTGTCCTCTGAAATGTCTAAAGTGGGGTTTTTGCAGTGATGAATTAACCCATACTACTGGAGCACTACATATTTTGCACAGGTAGTTTCCATTATCATATTTTACGTTTTTCGCAAATTCAGTTAACCCTGTTAATCTATTCAGTGCAATATCCACAACTGATTTCCCCCTAAAAACACTTAAATGCTATATCTCAAAGTCTTTCGCTCTAAAACTTTGGACTTTCTGTTCCGTAAAATAGTCTACTTCACGTTTCCCCCCCCATCTCTGCTTCCAAAAATCAACCATATCTTTTAAAGGGTAATCATAGTATCTAAGTTCATTATCATATCCCAATAAAAATTCTTTGAAATTATCTGCTAATGGTATTGCATAAATATTTCTCTTAAAAGAATGTCGCAAGAGAATATCGGAATCAAACCCCAATAAATCACCAACAGATCTTATAACCCTCATTCTCCAACTTGGTCCATCACCGAAGCAATTAGCCACAGTAATATTATTACTTTTTAAGAATTCTAGCATTACTGAAAACGTTTCCTCTGTTAAATGAAGAGTACCGAATCCCTTTGTTTCTCCAATGGGTATATATAATAATCTATTGTTATACTTTATTCTATTATATTGTGAACTTTTTCCATATAAACTAGTTGTAAAAATACATGCCATGTCACATGCTTTCCTTTTCTCAATTTGGGTAACGACATCTTTGTATTTATTTTTATATATTTCTCTTACTTCGTTTGAGGCAAGAATATATGAAATTAGTTTTCCTCCCAATAGATAGTTGTACGGCGGCAACGCCCCTATTACATATGCATCCATTGTATAAACAATATTTTTAGTTCTTACATTTTTATCCCAAGAAATCCAATCATCTCTCTCAGGAATATGTATAATAGGACTTCCCAAAGCAGCAATACCAATAACTGGACAACTTTCTATTGATCGATCTCTTATAAGCAGCTTTACTC
>JAEZBW010000411.1 GCA_023426765.1 Bacillota bacterium | reverse complement strand
TTGATGCTCGCGCTCCATCTGATAAAAAGAGATACAGTCGGGGTGGGGGATATTCTGCTTCTTGGATTGGGTATTACATCGCTCGCGGCAGAAAATATCCTGAGCTTTCTTTTTCTGTCATTTTTCCTGTCCTCTGTTTACGGTATCGTATTGATTGCTCTAAAAAGGAGCAAAACCGGAGTTCCCTTGTCACCGTGTATTACGCTTGCCTGGCTGGCAGTGTTTTTATTATAGAATTGAAGAAAGGAAAGACTTATGCAAAGTTTTGATGATTTTCAGAGAGAATATACCAGCGATGGGGAGAAGAGCTGCCTCACCCTGACCATACCGGTGGAGGAACAGATCAAGCAATACCAAATCGGTATGCTGGAGAAAAACAGGTTGGATTCTTTGCTGCCGCTGGTAGTACAAAGGGTGAATGATGAGTGGAAGTTATCCTATGACATCACGTCTAAAATACCGCTGACAAGGCTGCTGGAACGGAGATCGCTGCAGCATCACGATTTCGAATTCATCATCAGCCAATTTGCAGCAATGGTACATGGTTTAAAGGAATACCTGCTGGATCTTTCCTCAATGGTACTTGACGAAAATTACATATACTGCGATCCGGCTGATTTCAAGCTATCTTTTATTTATATACCGATAAAAACTTCTGAAAAGGAACCCGAACGCATCAAAAGCTTTCTCAAAAAGCTGATTGTTGAAGACATCCGTTTGGTAGAGGATGTATCGGGAACCTTGCTGAAAAAACTTCTCGAAGCTTTAAAGTCTGAAACCTTTACATCAGAGCTGCTTTATCAATGCATAAGCAATGTGGGATCGAATACTGCGAAGGATATGTTGCGAACTACCGACGACACTATTGAAGAGATAAAAGTCGATCGGAATGAGAGAGCTGCATTTAAGTCTCACATTCCCGGAACACAGGCTGGTACGCAAATCAAACCCGATAAACTCTTGAATAAAAGCAAGCATGAAAATTACATTAACACCCGGGAACCAACCAATTACCCTATCCCACATTCAAAAAGGGAGAGCCCTGCTCCATCTGTAACAGGAAACCCGCAAAATATCCCATCCGGAGCATATGGAAAAAAGGGGGTCAATCAAAACACGGGAAATAATCTGACAGCATTCCTGCAAAAGTATCCGAAGCCGTCATGGTTTATTGCAGGAGGTGTGAATCTGGTGTTGTTTATAGTTTTGATCTGTATCATAGCAACATCCGGTAAAAATCCCGGAAATGCTGTCAGCAATATCGCTGGATTTTTGTTGATCGCAGCAGCGGGCAATTACTTTTTGATCACAAGGCTCTTTTCAAAGGACAAATGCATTCCAGTATCAGAAAAACCAGCTATTCCAGCGAGGAATGCAACTTTTATAAAACGTTTTGGTAATGATAATTGCGATGAAGACATCATTCTGCCCCGGAACCCTGGGGTACGGTTCCGGTCAGAAGCCAACCGGGAAAAGGATGAGCTTCCATTCTTTTCGAATCCAACCGTATCGTCATCTGGCCGGGCAGCCTTTGATGACTGTAAGCCGGCAGAGGACAGAAACCCGGAATATGACAGAGAATTGAAACTGAAAGCTCAACAGAATGAAACGACACAGGGGCAAGATGTTTTTTATGAGCCTGGTATAAAGCAAGAAGCGAACAAGGTTGTTACACAAACATCCCAAGCACAGGATGATGACCGAAAAACTGAGGGGCAAGGAACGTACTCGAAAAACATCGCTGATATTCAAAATAACATCATACCTCAAGCAGCAGAAAGCATCACTGAAACAGTCAGACCTAAAGCCAACTCCGATGTGTCCCACGATGCTTTTCAGACATCGGGTGTAAGGAAGAGTAAGAACCAAAGTTTTCCCGACAAGACCATGGTTCTGGGCAGACCATCGCGGCAGACTCCCAGCCTTGTCAGCTTATCACGGTCATATGAGAAGATTCTCCTGGATAGAACATCCATACTGATCGGAAGGCTGGCTGATAGTGTGGATTATGTCATCCAAAACCGGGCGGTAGGTAAAATACATGCCGAAATCAAGAAAACCGGGGAGCAGTATTTCATTATCGATCTGAACTCGGTCAATGGCACTTATGTAAATGGGGAACGCTTGATTTGCAATACTGAAATACCTGTGAACAATGGAGATAAAGTTACCTTCGCCAATGAATCCTATACCTTCACCGCATAAAATCCAGCGGGAATCAGTACGCACCCCAGGAAAGCTAATGAGCATAAACAGTAACGGAGCAGGAGAACCAATCTCTTGCTTCTTTTTTCTCATAGACCACATTTCTTTTTTCTGTTATACTAATATTGATTTTTAACGGAAGAATAAACCATATGAAAAAAATGAATCAGGGGAATAAAAATGGCACTTTTTCAAAAAGGCGTAGCAATAGACAGGAATAACATCCCGCAGCATATTGCCTTCATCATGGACGGAAACGGCCGGTGGGCAAAAAAGCGCGGGCTGAACCGGAACTTTGGGCACCGTGAAGGGGCAAAGGTAGTAAAGAAAATTATTGAGGAAGCTTACGACCTGGGCGTTCGCTATTTAACCTTTTTCGCTTTTTCCAGCGAAAACTGGAACAGGCCGAAGGAAGAAGTCGACGGGTTGATGAAGCTTTATCTGGAATATCTGAAAAGCGCAGAGAATGAGACCAGCGACAAAAATGTGAGGGTTCGGATCATTGGAAGCAGGGAAGGCCTGTCCCAGGAAATCGTCGATCAGATACATAAGATCGAAACAAACACCATGACCAGAGACCGTATGACCCTGAACATTGCTTTAAATTATGGCGGGCGCCAGGATCTTCTGCAGGCCGTGCGCAAAATTGTGGATGATGTGCAGAGCGGACAATTGGACAAGGACAAAATCACCTGTGAAGAACTGCAGAGAAGGCTTTATACCGAAGATATCCCGGATCCGGATCTGTTGGTCCGAACCAGCGGTGAAATGCGTATCAGCAACTTCTTAATCTGGCAATGTTCATATACCGAGTTTTATTTTTCACCCGTATTATGGCCGGATTTCAGGGAAAAGCATCTGCACGAAGCCATCATTGAATATCAAAAAAGAAACCGGCGATTCGGTGGCGTGTAGCACTGCTGGGTTTAACCACAGTGAACGGCGGAGGTTATATGAAAACGCGAATTATCAGCGGTATATTGGCTGTTGTGGTTCTGATCATCATCATGGCGCAACCACCCTTTGTGATGGGAATCACTATTTTTATCGCATCCCTTATTGCGCTGTTTGAATTCTACCAATGCGTCCGAAAGGTTGATTTCCATCCCATCCGTGTGGTGGGCTTTTTCTCCTGCACCATGTTTCTGCTGTACCTGCTGTACCAGGCCTTTGCCCATGATGTGACCGATACCCTGGTAGGGTATTTATCCAGTGTACTGTTCCAGAAGAATATAGTTTTTTTAATCATTTATCTTGTGATTGTCTACTTAATGCTGCAATTGATTTTTCACAGGAACAAGTTCACACTGGATGATGTTGCTATAACGCTGCTGGGAATTATGTATATTCCGTTTTTATTGTCCTTCGTGTTTTTGATTCGTTTTTTGGATGATGGGTTTGCTTTAGCCTGGCTTGTATTTATCGGAACCTTTTCCACCGATACTTTCGCGTATTTTATCGGGAAATTCTTTGGGAAAAGGAAGCTTTTACCTCAGATCAGCCCGAACAAAACAGTGGCTGGCGGCATTGGCGGGGTTATCGGCAGTATTGCGTGTACAACGGCATTCGGCATTTTCTATGCCAACGGTTTCGAAGGGCTTCAAATTCCCTTTTACCATTACATAGCGATGGGGCTGGTTTGCGGAGTGATCGCCCAAATAGGCGACTGGGCTGCTTCTGCCATCAAAAGAAGCGTGGGCATCAAGGATTTCGGACATATCATCCCCGGGCACGGCGGCCTGCTGGACCGGATAGACAGCCTGCTTTTTGTAGCCCCTGCCGTTTACTTTTATTTGCAATTACTTGTTTTGTAAACTTTAGTGACACAGGAAAGAAACCTGGTAGAGATTTTGCTTGCAGTTACTTGATTTCGGAGTTGATAGCCTGATTTTTGACTGCATTATTGGAGATTGATTATGACTGAAAAACTGGAAATATTGGGTTCAACCGGTTCGATCGGAATGCAGGCCCTGGAGGTTTGCGAAAATCTGAACATCCCGGTCACCGGCCTTGCGGCGGGCGGCAACATTCAAGCTTTAGAGGAACAGGCCAGAAAATTCAGGCCTTCTGTTGTTTCGGTGATGGATCCCGAAAAAGGAAAGGAACTGCAAATAAAGCTTCAGGATACTTCCACGAAGGTTGTTTGGGGTTTGGAAGGCATGCTGGAGCTTGTTTCGCTGCCCGAAGCCGATACGGTGTTAACCTCAGTGGTGGGCATCGCCGGGCTTTTACCCACCATGCAGGCCATCGCATCGGGAAAGAACATCGCACTGGCCAACAAGGAAACGCTGGTGACCGCCGGTAGACTCGTAATGGAAGCCGCCAGGCAAAAAGGGGTAAGCATCTTGCCGGTGGACAGCGAGCATTCTGCGCTATTCCAAAGCTTGTCAGGCAACCGGGCTGAAGACGTGGATAAGCTGATTTTAACGGCATCAGGCGGCCCTTTCCGTGGTTATTCGAAACAGCAGCTGGAACAGGTGACACTGAAACAGGCATTGAAGCACCCGAACTGGGCCATGGGCAGTAAAATCACCATCGATTCGGCAACGATGATGAACAAGGGTCTGGAAGTGATCGAAGCCCAATGGCTTTTCAATATGGATCTGACCGGTATCGAGGTTGTGATCCACCCGCAGTCCATCATCCATTCCATGGTCGCTTATAAGGATGGTTCCTTAATAGCGCAGCTTGGGGTTCCCGACATGCGCATTCCCATTCAGCTGGCGCTGACCTGGCCTGAACGAAGAAACAACAGTTTTGGCCGTGTGGATTTCACAAAAGTGGGGACATTGACCTTTGAAAAACCCGATTTTGAAGTATTCCGATGCCTGAAGCTGGCTTTCAGGGCGGCAGAAGCAGGGGGCAGCCTGCCGGTTGTAATGAACGCGGCCAATGAGGTGGCGGTTTCGTTGTTCCTGCAGGAGAAAATCCCGTTTATCGGGATCATGGATTTGATTGAGAATGTGATGGGAAATCATTTGTTGCATACGAACCCATCCATCGATGATATAATAGAAACAGATAACTGGGCCCGGGAAGAGACGATGCGGCTGTTTGACCGCATGAAATGATTTTTTCCGCCCGAACGGTTTTAATACGAAGATTATTTTGCGGAAGTGGGTTTCAATATGAATATTGTACTGGCGATTGTCGCGTTAAGCTTTTTAATTCTGATACACGAACTGGGTCACTTTATGGCTGCCCGCTGGATGGGCGTGAAGGTGCTTGAATTTGCCATATTTATGGGCCCGAAGCTCTTCTCTTGGAAAAGGGGCGAAACCGAGTATTCCATTCGTGCCATTCCCATGGGGGGATTTTGCAAAATGGAAGGGGAAGAGGAATCCTCCAATGACGAGCGGGCCTTCAACAAAAAGCCCGCCGGCAAAAGAGCCTTGATCGTTGTGGCCGGTGCAACCATGAACATCCTGGTCGCCATTCTGATCACCACCATCATTTCATTTTCCCTGGGTTATAACACCCGAACCATTGAAAGCATTAGTGAAAACTCTCCGTTATTAGAGGCTGGTCTTCAGGTTGGGGATGAAATTGTGTCCTACGACAAAAAGCATATCTTCTTTCCCAGCAGTGACTTTTCCCTTTTCCTGTTTTTATCGGAAGGGGAAGAGGTTGATGTGGAGTATCGGCGTGAAGGGGTAAAGGGTCTTCAGAAAACGAGGCTTGCACCCCGGATGAGCGCTCCGATCTATATGATAGGAATTACCGTGGGAACAGAACCTGACGGAACTGCAAACAATATCATTGAAAAGGTTCAGCAGGGTTCGCCTGCCGGCATGGCCGGGTTGACGCCCGGTGATAAAATCATTCGGGTGGATGATACACCTGTCGCAAAAAAAGTGGACTTGGCCACATACTTGCAGCAAAGCAAGGAAAATCCTGTGGATATCACCGTGAACCGAAATGGTGACACGATAACCATGCATGATGTGAAACCTCAGCCCAGCGAAACCTATTATGATCTGGGTGTGCAGTTTGAGTTTAAAAAAGGTGATTTCCTCGGCACGATCCAAAGCGGGCTGAACTATTCCATTTCCACCATCCGCAGTGTGTATATGACACTGGGTGGGATGTTTACCGGAAAGGTTAAGTTCAAGGATTTATCAGGCCCTGTTGGCATCGTTGACACCATCGGCCAGGTGGTGGATATGGGTACGGGCTTTTCTGAAAAGCTGCTGTACCTGCTGCAGATTTCCATGTTCCTCAGTCTGAACCTGGGCGTGATGAATCTGCTGCCGTTCCCGGCCCTGGACGGTGGAAAGCTTTTATTGATTCTCATTGAGAAAATTCGCAGAAAGCCCATCGATCCTGAAAAGGAAGCCTGGATATCCATGGTGGGCTTCGTTCTGTTGATATTACTGCTGATAGCGACCTTGTTTAACGACATTCCAAGGCTTTTCCGGGGGTAAATGCAATGGAGACAACCATTTTGCGTAAAGCAACCCGCAAGGTGAGGGTGGGCAACCTGTTCATCGGCGGTGATGCACCGATCACCATCCAATCAATGACAAACACGAAAACCTCAGATGCAGGGGCTACCATATCGCAAATTCTGAAGCTTCAGGAAGCGGGTTGCGAAATTATCCGGGTTGCGGTTCCAGATTTGGCCGCAGCGCAGGCCATTGCTGAAATTAAGAAGGCAATTTCCATCCCGCTGGTCGCCGATATCCACTTTGATTACCGGCTGGCCATCACAGCCATGGAAAACGGCGTAGACAAGGTTCGGATCAATCCGGGGAACATCGGGGATCGGGAGAGAGTAAAAAGCGTGGTCTCCTGCGCTTCTGAAAGGAAAATTCCCATCCGCATCGGGGTAAATTCGGGTTCGCTGGAAAAGGAACTGCTGGAGAAGTATGGCGGTGTCACCGACGAAGCCCTGGTCGAAAGCGCTATGAAGCATGTTCAGATCCTTGAGGATTTGAACTTTAAAGATATTATCATCTCTCTGAAGGCCAGCAATGTACCGCTGACCATTGCCACCTATCATTTGATGTCGCAAAGGGTTCCATATCCGCTGCATGTCGGTGTCACTGAAGCCGGAACCGTATATCAGGGCACGGTGAAGTCTGCTGTGGGCATAGGCGCTTTGCTGGCCCAGGGCATAGGGGACACCATCCGTGTATCACTGACGGGAGATCCTGTTGAGGAAATCAAGGCCGGGAAAGCGATCCTGAAGTCTCTTGGATTGTACAAAAAGGGTGCCGAATTCATTTCATGCCCCACCTGCGGACGGACGAGAATCAACTTGATCGGCATCGCCGAAAAGGTTGAAAAGGCGCTGGAAGGCGTGGAGAAGCCCATTAAGGTGGCTGTGATGGGCTGCGTTGTGAACGGACCCGGCGAAGCCCGTGAAGCCGATATCGGCATTGCAGGAGGAGAGGGCTGCGCACTGCTGTTTAAAAAAGGAGAAATTCTAAGAAAGGTTCCGGAGGACAAGGTCATCGAGGAACTCTTAAGGGAAATTGAATCCATGTAATCTATATAATGTTCGCAACCCATGGAATATTTTTACTCCAATAGTAAAACAACTTATCGAGGGCATTTCAACGAGGTACTTTTTCAACACCGATATCACTCGAAGTTGATGACAATGATATCACCATATTGGTAACCGCACAGGATGGTGTGCCCCTGAAACATTTACCCTGATACGAAGAATTCAAAAGATACACAAATCAAAAATAAAGCTTTAGCAACAATAAGAGCAATGGGATTGTATAAGCAATAACAACAAAGCAAGAAAAATCGGTTGTCTTCGGATGACCGTCTTTCTTTTTGCCCAAAAGTAAAACCTCCAGCTTTTACACTGGAGGTCATAAAATCTTGGATTGTCGGCAGGGCGGCGTATCCTGCATACCTGGTAACTATCTTGCGATAGCGTGTCGGGAACCTTTCCGATCCTCAACAACCCATAAATTATTATTCTCTCTACAATAAAATTATACACCGAGCGAGTTACAAATTCAAGGCTTATTTTTTGGAACTGCTACCAATCGTCCACTTTTCAGTCTTTTTGGTACTTTTGCCGGAGTGAGGGCATACATGCTGGATAAAAAAAGATAACCTTCGGGAGCTAATTTTACTGCAACCAAGACATCATCGTCAAGTATTTTTACAAATTCAACACTGTCCGGCTCGCTGGGGTGCACTCCGACATAATCCGGCTCAGATATTATTTCGGGTATCCGTTGAAAATACTTTGCAAAATCATCAGGACGCTTACGCTGAATGTGTTTAATAGCACCGGGATACATGAGTATATCCCCGGTAACAAGTGTAATGCCGAGTAAGTCAATGATTTCCTGTTTAAGCTTCCCACAATCTGTATTTCATGCGTGCTTTCGCTTATGTGAATTGTGTCAGACATCTTTCCTCCAAGTCTTACGATTATTATGATTTTATCTCAAAATACCTGAAGTCGCAACAAATTTAACTATTACTATTCACAAAAGACCACCTTCAAAACACCAACAACAGCGCCAACCAACATAAATCGATCATCTAACTGACACATTCGAGGATAAACCGACCACCTTTGCCAAAGGCCATCAGCCCGCATTGCGGGCTGATGTGATCCGAGCGGAGGTCGCTTGCGCCCACCCCTCTTAAACCTGCATCGTTTCCGACCGTATTGTTCACCCGACGGTAATACGCCTGAGATAAAGTATAACTAAAAGTGCAAAAAAGGAGATATGGGGTTTTTCAAGCGGCATTAGCACTCGCTCGTCGAGAGTGCTAAAAAACTATTGACATTCCAAAATGAAATCGCTATGATATTGTTAAAAGTAATGAGATCACTCATTGCACCTGCTCATAAGGGGAATGAGAATACACATTGCTTTCGTGAAAAGTATAAGGAGTGAGGAAAGCAATGAGCATACTTGTTGCTTTTTTGTTGACAAATTCCACTGTTAAACGGTCACATTTCAGTTCCGAGGCTATATTTGCCTGAAATAGAATGCTGACTGTGAATCAAACGCTTGGCAATTCGTACCCTGTGCAGACCAGCACCGGGTTACAAAAGAATATTGATTTGCATGGGAGGGTTTTTCATGATTCAGGAAAAAGGGAACATATCCATCCACACCGAGAACATATTCCCTATCATTAAAAAGTGGCTGTATTCCGAAAAGGACATCTTCATCCGCGAGCTGGTATCCAACGCGGCTGATGCCATGAGCAAGCTGGGTAAATTGTCGGCCATGGGTGAAGCGAACCTGGGGGAAGGCCATTCATTTAAAGTAACCGTATCGGTCAATCACGAAGCCGGTACCATTAAAATCACCGATAATGGCATCGGAATGACCGATGAAGAAGTGAAGAAATACATCAACCAGATCGCCTTTTCGGGTGCGAAGGACTTTATTGAAAAGTACAAGGACAAGACCGATGACCAGCAAATCATCGGGCATTTCGGTCTGGGCTTCTATTCGGCCTTCATGGTGGCTAAAAAGGTTCAAATTGATACCCTTTCTTATCAGGAAGGCGCTCAGGCCGTCCGTTGGGCCAGCGAAGGCAATACTGAATATGAAATGGATGTCTCCGATCGTACTGAAATCGGAACAACCGTAACCCTTTATATGGCGGATGACAGCAAGGAGTTCACCGAGAAATTCAAGATGCGTGAGGTGCTGAAGAAGTACTTTGCTTTCCTGCCCTACGAGCTGTATCTGGTGGACGAAACGGAAAAGCCGGAAGAGAAGGACAAGAAGGATAAGAAGGATAAAAACGAAGAGCAGAAGCCCGAGCCGCTGAACAATGTCCATCCGCTATGGAAAAAGAATCCGAAGGACTGCACCGATGAAGAATATAAGGAATTTTATCGGGACACCTTCATGGATTACCAGGAACCGCTTTTCTGGATTCATCTGAATATGGAGTACCCCTTCAGAATGCAGGGGATCATTTACTTCCCAAGGCTGAAGCATGAGTTTGAAACCATGGAAGGGAAAATCAAGCTGTATTACAATCAGGTCTTCGTTGCAGATAACATAAAAGAGGTTATTCCCGAATTCCTGCTGATGCTGAAGGGTACGCTGGATTGCCCTGATCTGCCGTTGAATGTGTCCCGCAGCTTCCTGCAGAACGAAGGCTATGTGCAGATGATTTCCCGGCATATCACCAAAAAGGTTGCCGACAAGCTGACATTACTATATAAGAAAGAACCCGACAATTATAAGAAATACTGGGATGATATCAACCCATTTGTGAAATATGGATGCATCCGCGAGGATAAATTCTATGATAAGGTAAAGGATATTATTATCTTTAAAACCATAAAGGATGAATATGTCACCCTTTCGGAATACCTTGAAAGGAATAAGGAAAAGCATCAGAACACGGTTTATTACGTGAATGAACCAAAGCAGCAGACCCAGTATATCAACATGTTCAAGGAAAACGGCATGGAAGCGGTGCTGCTGAACACACTCATCGACAACCACTTCATCAGCTTCCTGGAAGGGCAGAATGCCGATGTGAAGTTCCTGCGCATTGATGCGGAAATCACCTCGAACCTGAAGGATGAAACCGCTGATGAGAATGAGAAGGAAGCGAAAAAGCAGGCCGAAAAACTGGAGAAGCTTTTCAAGGATGTTCTGGGCAACAAGGATTTGAAGGTTCAGGTGGAGAAGCTGAAATCAGAATCAACCCCGGCGATCATTCTTCTGTCCGAGCAATCCAGAAGGATGCAGGAAATGAGCCGGATGTTCGGCGGCGGAGATATGGGCAGCATGTTCCCGAAGGAAGAAACGCTGGTGATTAACCGCAGCAACAAGCTGGTTAAAGCGCTTATCGCAAGCATCAAGGACAAAGAAAAGGAAGAAGACCGCGAGCTTCTGGTTAAGCAAATTTACGACATAGCCATGTTAAGCCACAGGCCGCTGGAGCCCGAAGCAATGACAGCGTTTGTACAGCGCACGCTGCAGCTGATGGAAAAAATAATCTGATCTTTTTGAGCCAAGGGGACAGGTCCCTTGGCTCAATTTGACCAGCGGGGACAGGTCCCTTGGCTCAATTTGACCAATGGGGACAGGTACCGTGGCTCAATTTAACCATGGGGACAGTTACCTTGGCTTATTTTAACCAATGAGGACAGGTCAACTGGCTCAATGGAACCAAGGGCAAATTGACTGGCAAAATTAATAATGGTGCATTTCACAGCCTGGGTTATCCGAAAGTACACGCTTAACTTTTTCCCATATGAAAAGGAGTTACAGGTATGGAACGATTAAAGCAGCAAATTGCATTCATCGTGGAAGTGGATAAGCTGAAGACAATCTTCAGGCAGTCGCTGATTACCAATGGCACACGGTATGAAAATGATGCCGAGCATTCCTGGCATTTGGCCCTGATGGCCTTTCTGCTGGCCGAATATACCGACGAGAAGGTAGACCTGCTGAAGGTCATGAAGATGGTTTTGATGCATGATATCGTTGAAATCGACGCAGGGGACACCTATTGCTATGATGAGCAGGCCAAGCTGGATAAGCGGGAACGAGAAGAGAAGTGTGCTCAGCGTGTTTTCTCAATACTGCCCGAGGAACAGGCAAATGAAATGTTTGCGTTATGGGAAGAATTTGAACTGATGGAAACACCGGAAGCACGATATGCTGCGGCACTTGACAGGCTGCAGCCTTTGCTGCTGAACTATACAACACAGGGTCAATCCTGGAAGAACCATGGGATATCTATTGAACCGGTCATCGAACGCAATCAGAGGGTCCAAAAAAGCTCTGAAAAGCTATGGATCTTTGTGCAGGAGCTACTTGATGACGCTGTTGCCAAGGGTTATTTAAAGCAAAGAAGTAATTAGCTTGTTTCGGTACCATTTTGAGAGGGTTCATCTTATCATGATGCAGTTCAGATAACAGAATGCACCAGAGAGAACGAGCATCTATCTCTGATGAGTTCCAAAAGCACCCAAAATGAACCAGAAACTTGCATTGATGCACAAAAATACATGGTTTTTTTACCGATTTTATTATTGACAAAGGGGGAATCCTCCTGTATTATATTAATTGTTCGCTCGGCGACGAGCGGATAACTTAACAGGGGAGAGTTCCCGAGCGGCCAATGGGGGCAGACTGTAAATCTGTTGCTGAACAGCTTCGGTGGTTCGAATCCACCCTCTCCCACCAGATACGATGTGCTAAATTGGCACATCGTATTTTCATATGAGGGGGTTTTCCTATGCCATATGATATCGCCATTATCGGGGCCGGACCTGCGGGTTGTACGCTGGCGAGGCTTCTGAATAAAGACTACAGTGTTCTTCTGTTGGACAAACGGGATTTAACCAGGGAGGACTACCCCGGCATCTCCAAATGCTGCGGCGGCCTGCTGGCTCCCGATGCGCAAAAAATGCTCGGACGGCTGGGCATGGCAGTACCGGCTTCCGTTCTGGTGGACCCCCAGCTCTTTTTGGTTCGAACCATCGATCTTGACAACCAAACCGAACGATACTATCAAAGGTTCTATTTTAATATGGACAGGCTGGCTTTTGACCAATGGCTGATTGATAATGTGCCTGGAAGCGTGGATGTGGCTCACGGCTGTACCTTTAAATCCTGTTCGGCGATGGACGACTTCATACAGTTTACATTTACCTATAAGGGCAAGGCCTATAAGGAAAAGGCAAGAATCATTATCGGTGCCGATGGCGGGCATTCACTGGTCCGGAAATGTCTGTTTTCCGATAAAACAATGCCTACACCGTATGTAGCGGTTCAGGAATGGTTTCAGACCGAAGAGTCCGTTCCCTGGTTCGGGGCGATTTTTGATAAGACCATTACCGATTTTTATTCCTGGACGATCACCAAGGGAAATGTGCTGCTGATAGGTTCTGCATTAAAAAAGGACAATCT
>JAEZBW010000412.1 GCA_023426765.1 Bacillota bacterium | reverse complement strand
CATGCATCCCATCACTACGGCTCCGATAAGCTCCGAAGCAAAATTCAACCATGGCGTTCCGGGCAGGAACTGGCAAATAGCCCCGGCAAGAAGGCCTATGGCCGCACTTTCGTAAATTTTTGGCTTCACCAGTAAAATCCCCAGACAATACATCGCAATGACGAAGTTGGGCTTTACACCCCCGATATTGATGATGGAGCCGGCGAAATATTTCAATACCGCTCCTGCTGCCAGAAGCACCCCTACCAGGATCAAATCCCGAACCTTGATGCCGTTTTTTTGTTCTGTTTTCAGTTCCCTCTTTTGCGCTACGACCGTCTTTTCCATAAAAGTTCTCCTTTCGTGCGGTTTCACCGCCAACAATTTTGAAGATACAGAAAAGGTCCACGCATTTTTCAGGAAGCGGTCTTTCAGGCAAACAAAAACAGCCTGCCCTGGTTAAAGGACAGACTGTAAAATCTGCGGTGCCACCTTTATTGATCAAACCTGATCCACTTCGTGAAAATGCCAACACATTTTCTGCCGCTAACGCCGGCTGACGTCCCGGATACTCGGCATTTGCCTTTCACCTTGCCCTCGGTGGTCCATTTATCGGACTGCTCTCTACGAACCTCTCAGCAAATGGCCCGATCTCTGTACAGCGCATCTTCCGATTTTATCTCCACTTCATCGGTTTAGAGAAGTATACCACGGGACAGGTTTTTCTGTCAATAAAAAATTTTAACCATCCGCAGAGTCAGGCGTATGAAATTGTTTATATACTTATGTAAACTTTTTTATGGCCTGTACATATGATGAACTATAAAAATTTAAGGAGGTGTTCCCATGAACTACAAAGATGCTTTGGAATCCACAAGAAGCCGTCCGAATCGCAGTTGCGATGAAGAGGATGTTTTAAGGGACGGTGTAGATCGTAAACCCGGGGATGTGCTGGGTGCAGCAAAAATGTGCCCTCAGAAGAAAGGCACTATTTTGCGTATCTTTATTCCGCCCGGAGCAGAGATCAATTTGCTGGACATCATTGAAGTTGCATCACCGGGAGGAATCTGCATTATTGTCAGGCTGCCGTTTCTTGAAAACATTTGCGGTAAAAACAACGTTGCCAGTATCTTTGATTCAATAAAGCGGGCAGGAGGAAGGGTTGAGTTCCTGGATTGATCGGTTTTCTCTTAAGGTGGTTCCCGAAGGGGGCCACCTTTCATTTTTCTCCTGCCCGCAAGCCTGGAATCAACTTGAATGGCCTGTTATTATTCTATTCATAATCGTCTTCTGAATTATTTATTTTAAGTAAATATTTTTAAATATCAATAATATTTTAATTATTATTGGATCCTTCATCTATAAATTTAAGTTTAACTGATAAATATCCTTTTAAACCGAAAATAAAAAACCCCCGGGGGATTCCCAGGGGCATTGGTGCCGAAGGTCGGACTCGAACCGACACGTACTCGCGTACACAGGATTTTGAGTCCAGCGCGTCTGCCAATTTCACCACTTCGGCGTTTGCTCTATTATATTAGCATAGACTTTATGGGAAATCAAGAGGTTTGAAAGCAGTTTACGGCTGTTTACGGCTGTAAAATGTGGTACCGGCACTTGCATGCTTTCATTGCTTTTCATGGTAATGCTGTTTTTTGGAGTTTTATTCGCAGTTGGTATATTTAAGATTCATCTTCGCTGGGGGGTATTAGGATCTCAATGATTTGCTCGTCATTCTCCCCACCATGGAACTCATAAACCCCGGGCTTAATTTTTTCCTGAGCCTTTCTCCCGGCCAGCTTAATCTGGAAGGACACCCTTTCATCCTCGCTGATTAGTCTAGCTGCAGCCAGTTTTTCAGTGAGCTCGGTCAAGGTGATGCCGCTGGGGATCTCAATTTTGATGGTGCCCAATTCACCGGGTTCCACCATGCCGTATTTACGGGCAAGCTCTTTCACCTTGGCTTCATCCATCTCGGGCTGGTACCCCAGAAAAAAAATCAGCCCCAGCAGGGCTGTTAATATTGTACCGATTCCCATTCCCAGCAATACGCTTTTTCCATGCAATTTACTCATTGATTTATTGTACCATTCTGGATATCAGTTCGATTTCGCCTTTTCCCATGTTCAGCAGCTTTGCGATTTCCGTGCTGTCCAAACCGTCCTTATAAAGCTTGATAACCTGTCGTTTCTTCTCATTCAGCGGAATCACCTTGGCCTTTTTAACGGCAGCTGCAAGCGGCTCAGATTCCATTACCATTGTGTTTTCCAAAACAATAGAGGTTTTCTTTTCCCTTACAGGCATCTCGGGTTGTATGTCTTCAATCTGGTCGAAAAGGTTCAGCCGTTCATCAGCTGCCTGAATGACCGATTCAACCTCCTGCTGCTTCTCTTCCATACGCGTAACAATATAGTTGGAGAAGTTGTTCAACTCATCCAACAGCAGCTCGGCTTCTTCAACCACATGCTTCAGCTCATATCTGCGTTCATCGGTTTCAAGACGATAGTCCCGTGACTTTTTCTTTTCGATCACCATCCAAATCATTGCTACGGCGGTCATCAGGACACCGATGAGAATGATACAGATGAAAAATGCTGTCATCTTTTGCACCTCGGCCGTTTTTCTTTCGTAATATACCGCCTGTTTCTGCAAAACAGCGGCCATCATTAATACAAAGGTTTATATGTGAATGATTATATCGTTTTTGTAAGTCGATGTCAAAATGTATGCTTTGTGAGATCCTTCGCTTCGCTCAGGATGACGTTTTTTCGCTCAGGATGACGTCGCTGTGCTCGGGATGGCATACCTTAAAGGCGGATGTCGATGGTTCTTCCCGAAACCTTTTTATCTGTCTGGCCTTTCTTTTTTTCCTGTTCGTCTTCGGCTTCAGCGTCTTTGCCCTGCTGTTTGGATTGCTGCTTCTGCCGCTCCTGGCGTTCGCGTATGGCTGTTTTCTGTGCTTCCTCCCGGGAATTCACCGTCTTCAGATTGTCTTCAGACTGTTTCTCGGAGGACTGCACCGCGCTTTGCTGTATTGCATGGTTACGCTGCTGCTCGTCATTCTGGATGCGGGATACTTCATTCACTCTGGGCATCATTATCTGCAAATCGATCGGCTTAATTGCCATACAAACCACTTCCCGTAAAGAATTTGGACCTGTCTGTCAATATGCTCCTATTCGAACATCCGCCCCATCTTTATAGAGTGTCAAATGCTGCAGCGTTTCTTTTACATGCATGGATGCCGCCCCGATGGTTATCCTTGAACCGGGATACAGAAAATTATCAACACGGATGCGTCCTTTAACCTCCTGCTGAAGTTTTTCTTCCAGCTCGGCGATTTCCTGCTTGTATTCGGCCAGCTTGCTGTCAAAAAAGATCTTTGAGCGGACGCTCTTATCCAGAATATCCTTTTTCTCTTCGGTCAGCATGCCGGCTGCTTCAAGCTTCCTTAAAAGGGTGATCGCCTGACTGGCCTTCTTGGAGTTATCCTCCAGTTTAATCACTTCAGTGCGCAGGAACTTGTATCGTTCCCTTAAATGTGGGTCGATGCCCACTTCGATGGTGGTTGCGGTAGCCATCACGCTTCCGATGACCTTTGCCTGTATCTCTTTGCCCACCCTGGCGGTGCCTCCGACCAGCAAGCCCTTTCTGCCGCCAAGCTCCAACCGGCTTCCGCATTTGATGTCGGAATGCATGATGGCTTCGGCTTTGATATCATTTCCGGCTTCCACCGTACTGTTTTCAATATACTTGGCCACAATGTCGCCGCCTGCAATTAATGTTCCCTTCGCGTTACCGGTCATTCCTCTTCTAAGGATGATATTTCCGGCGGCTTTGATGGTGGCACCCTCGACGACGCCGGATACCTCTACGTTTCCGCCGACATCGACGACGAAGCCTGCCAATACGTTCCCACGGATGGTTACATTTCCGATGAAATTGATGTTGCCCGTCGAGTTATCTACATCGACAGGCACCTCATAGGTTGCAAATACGCTCAGCTTGCCGTCCATATACATCACCTGGCCGTCAATTTCTGCGAACAGGCTTGAGTTGTCCTCGCTGGGATAGACATTTCTGCCCCGGATCATCTTCGCCGGTTTCCCATCGATGGCCCGAAGCAATGTACCTACCACATTTCTTCCGTCGATGCCCTTGGTCGGCGTTGAAATTTCGCATAGCTTTTGGCCTTTATGGACGCTTTCAATATAATCCAGATCTCTGTAGTTGACACTGCCGTCCTCCATGATGATGGGTTTGCGATCCTTATGGATATCGACTAAAAAAGTGATTTCTCCGTTTTTTCCGTTAATGGGCGACATTCCTTCGGCGATCAGAATATTTTGATCATAAATGGGATTCTGCACAAGGGTGTGAACGGTTTGCTCGATGATTCCATAGAGAATACCGGCCTGCTTCAGCTGCCATGCAATCTCCTGAAGCCCGGCGGGTTTTCCTCCGCCTTCCGGTGCCTGGATTTTAAGGTACGCTCTCATTTTATCGGGGCTGGTGATCACCTCGACAATAGCGTTAACCTTTTCTTCTTCCTGTTTGTCTGCGATTTTTACAGGATGCCCCATGGCTTTTTTAACAGTTTCTGAAATGATCGCGGCGTTAAAGTTTTTAATTTTTTTATGCCGGATTTCATTGATCACATCCACTTCCTCAACCAGGGCATAGGGGTTGCGATACACGGTAAGAAATACGCCATCGGCGCCGTATGTCAGTTCAAATAGTTTTTTATTTGTTTCATTCTGATCAAAATCTTTCATTCCCGCCACCTATGATCCAAACAGGATATATTTTTGCCTTTCCAGCTTTGCGCGCATACGCAATATGGCTTTTGTGTGCAGCTGCGAAATTCTTGATTCCGAAACCTTCATGATCGCACTGATTTCTTTCAAGGTCAATTCTTCAAAGTAATACAGCGTAACAACCATTCTTTCCTTCTCGGGAAGCTTGTCGATGGACTCCGTTAAAATTTCCTTGATCTCGTTCATTTCTATCCGCTTTTCCGGGATGCGATCTTCGTCGTCGTTTAAAACATCAAAACCGGTTTCATAATTCTGTTCGAGATAATCCTCCAGCGAGATCATCGTTGACATGTTTACTTCCTGAAGCGTACGGTTCAGTTCATCAACCGAAATACCCATTTTACCGGCCACCTGTTCATCAGTAGCGGTGTGGCCCAATTCATTTTCCAATTCAGAATATACTTTTTCAAGATCTTTGCTTTTTTTTCGAAGTGAGCGCGGTACCCAGTCCAATTCCCGGATACTGTCGATAATGGAGCCCCGGATTCTGAGGGAGGCATAGGTTTCGAATTTGACGCCCTTGTTGATGTCGAACTTGTCGATGGCGTCGATCAGGCCGAAAATGCCATAACCAACCAAATCATCATATTCCACGTTTGATCCAAAATATATACTCAGCCTGCCGGCAACATATTTAATTAAATCTGCGTATTCAAGAATGAGCTGTTCCTTCACGGACGGATCTTTTGAGTCATGATATCTTTTCCATAATTCCTGCTGTCTCTGAAGATTGGTAGCAGACATATTTACCCCCCATTCCGCTCTGGTTGTGACAGCCTTGTATGGCTCCTCTTCTGTAAAAAAGATTAATCTATCTACATTGTATCGCAGCCATGCTCATTGTCAACCTTTTTCATCGTTTTTCTACAATTTACAATCCCGATTCTGCGGATGAGGGTAGTTCTTTTTTATCCGCTCTTTAGTTCCTTTTTAATGAATTCACTGACGGGAAGTGGATTGAATGCATCTTCATCCTCTTTACCGGCAGTAAAATCGATATTCCTGCCTAAACCTATTTCCATTTCTTTTTCTTGTTTTTCCATTTCCTGCTGCTTCTTCAGTTCCTCCAGTTCTCTTTCTTTCTTCTTCTGTTCAATTTGTTCCTTGATATTGGTCAGTGTAGATCTTACAAACAGGCCGATCACGAAAAACAGAACCATCGCCAGGACCATCTGGACTAATATCTCTTTTTGTGGACTGCGGCGGGCAAAACCCAGCAGGCCCATTAAAAACGCGGCTGCCAGAGCGATCAGCAAAGGCAGCTTGTGCAGATATTGCATAGGATCCTCCGGAATTTGAAAAATACTTACACACAGAAACGGTTCAAATAAAGCGAACACCATAACCGATGGTCTTGACCATCAGCCGTCCATCCTCGGAATAAAACTCTATGGTTCGGCCATAATTGCCGCCGGTATCTTCGGATACGATAGGAATACCCAGCTCCTTCAGAACTTCTTTTGTGGCCTCCACATTTCTTTGCCCCACCCGGATCATGTCGGTGCTTTGGGAAAAGCTGAACATCTGGGCGCCGCCGGCAATTTTCGCGACGATGTTTCCTTTTCTTGATCCGCTTTCCAGCATAAAATTAAAAAGCTGCCTGATCCCGGTATCGGCAAACTTTGCCTGATTGGCATTATTCTTTGCCTGATGTGACCACGGAAGCATGATATGGGCAAGCCCGATCATTTTTGTTTTCTTGTCATAGAGCGCGATACCCACACATGACCCCAGGCCCAGCGTGACCAGAACGCCGGGATGACAGGTATGCTTCAGGTCAGCCATCCCCACCTTTATTGTGTTATCTGTCATTAGCACATTGCTCCTAAAGTATTCAATAACCGGACATAGCTGTCTGCGTCAGGAACAAGGAAAAAGTCGCCGATCACGCTGTCCGTACCCTGAATAAACTCTGTTTCTATATATAGTACGGTGTCTGTTGTCTTGCCCAACTCAATCGCCGGTACGCTTAAAATCGCACCGGCCATGTCTATCGCCAGGGCGGGTACGTCCGGCATAATGCGAAGGCCTGTAAGGGTGGACAGTGCGGACAGATACGAGCCGGTAAGGATATTCCCGACTTCCTTCAGGGCTGACAGGGTTATTTCAGTGTACTCCATCTCCTGGTGGATGGGGTTTCCCATCAGGATGTTTACCAGCAGATTGGCAGCATCCTGCTCAAGAACAAACAGGATATACCCGGTGATATCGCCCAGTACACCCAGCAGGATTCCCACAACCGGTGTTTCCGCTCCACCAAGAACCTCATTGACATCGGAAAAGCCCATAATCCTGATTTGTGGAACCTTCATGTCCACTTTTTTGTCCAACAGCTTCGCCAGCGCAGTCGCTGCGTTTCCTGCCCCAATGTTGCCAATTTCCTTGAGTATATCCAGATGAAAAGCATTTAACGATGTAATATCCATATTCTTAACCTTTCATGGATGGTCTTCGCAAAGACCTTTAAATTTGATCCGGGATAGTATGAATGACCATTTTGCACCCCGGCAGAGCGCCTGAAACCGAAGGGTTATGTCAATTCCGGAACCAATTCTGAAATCAGTTTTTCAAGATTTAAAAGCGTAACCAGCTTTGATTCGGCCTTTGCTACCCCGTTGATATAGTCCAGATTTTTGTCGCTGATGATTGCGGCAGCGCTTTCGATTTTTGACTCTTCCAGCTGCAAGACCTCGGAAACCGAATCCACGATGGTGCCAAAAACGATTTTATTGATGTCAAAAATGATAATTCGGGTATCATCATCCTCTTCTCTTTCAGGAAGGCCAAGCCTGGCCCTGAGATCCATGACGGGGATGATATCGCCGCGCAGATTGATAACACCCCTGATATACGCCGGCGTTGTAGGAACCCTGGCGATATTCAGCATTCTTTCGATGACCGTCACCTTAATAATGTCAGCACCGTATTCTTCGTCACCCAGACGGAAAACAACAAATTGCTTCTTTTCAGTTTCCATCCAACAACCCCCTAACCGCAAGCCGCCTTGCCTGTGAAATATTTACACGATTGAGTTTACATCGATGATCAATGCGACATTCCCGTCGCCCAATATCGTAGCGCCTGCAATAGAGCGTATGCCGGCCAGTAACTTCCCTAAAGACTTAATGACGATTTCCTGCTGGCCGATCAGCGTGTCCACCACCAGCCCTGAAAGCTTGTCACCCTTCTTCACAATAACGCAGGTGAGCTGTTTCTTTATTTCTGCTGATTCCCGTTCGGGAACACCCAATACGTTTTGCAGACGAATGAGCGGGATCACCATGCCTCTGAGCATCATGACTTCCTTGTTGCGAACCAGCTGGATATCTGAAGGTTTAATATCGTCGATTTCGCGGATATTACTAAGTGGGATGGCATACTTCTCATCCCCTACTTTCACCAGAAGCGCCTGGATGATCGCAAGCGTTAACGGCAGGCGGATGATAGTTTTGCTGCCCTTGCCAAATTCTGTATCCAGCTCAATATTGCCGCCCAACGCTTCAATTTTTGTCTTAACGACATCCAGCCCGACGCCGCGGCCCGAAAGGTCGGTCACCTTGTCGGCGGTGGAGAAATTGGGACGGAAAAGGTACTGAATGATTTCGCTTTCCGACAAAACCGCTCCGGTTTCCTCGGACTCCAACCCTTTTTCGATGATTTTTCTGCGTACTTTTTCAATATTGATGCCCTGGCCGTCATCTTCAACCTCTATCACGACGTTATTTCCGTCCTGATATGCACGAAGCCAGATATTCCCTGTCGTATCCTTGCCTTTCGCTTTTCTGTCCTCAGGCTTTTCCAGCCCGTGATCGGCTGAATTGCGGATGATATGGATTAACGGATCGCCGATTTCGTCTATGACGGTTCTGTCCAGTTC
>JAEZBW010000223.1 GCA_023426765.1 Bacillota bacterium | reverse complement strand
GAAAAATACAGGTTTGGATATTCGAGATCTTCGAAGCAGTTCACAAAATCCAGACATTTCTGTCGGATACGCAGCACCCGGGAGCGGGGAGATTCTTCATGACCTTCATCGGTATCCGGGTAGTAATGTTCGTTAAAAAACTCAAAACCTGTTTCCCCATCACTGTTCAGGTTGGAAACATCATAAAACCGTTCTACCATAAGCTGCCTGTAACAATGGCAGGGTACAATGCCGGGCTTGCCTTCCTCATCCAGGACAAAACCCGTATCGTTGCAATGCTTGCAGAAATAGTCCAGCTCCAGATAATCTTCTGAAAGCCCATGATTGGTCAGCAGTTGTTTCTTTTTTTCAATTAAATCGTTTAATTGCTCTTCAAAGCTTCGCAGCTGATCCGGATGGGTTTCCTGTTTCAGGGCTTCACGGCTGAACGAGATGCCCAAAGAGGATATCTGCCTGTCCAGTTCTCTGATCTGAGGGATCTGGCCGTAAACCGCCGCTCTTCTTTTATCCCGTGCGATTGCCGCGTTTTCCCTTCGCTGCTGGAATTCTCTTTTCAACTCCTGCCAATTTGCATTCATAAAAGACCTTTCTGTGTCGGCAGCTTCGGCAGAACACCAAAAAGCCTGAAGACCGCCGGCTTACTTATTTAAGCGAGGATTTCTTGATCTTCTCGTAAAACTCACTGCTGTATTCACGCTGTTTGAAGTTGTTTCTCTGAGGCACCTTTGCCGCCGCCGCTTCCTCTTTCGCAGTCGCAGCCTTCTTTTCAGAAAATAGCAGAACCTGGTCCTTTGTCTTCAGCCCTTCCTTGAACCAGTTTCTCAGAATGCTGTCGATATAGCGGAAGCTGATGGATTTTCCCATGGTTTTTTTCAGCGCAATTTCAATCACATCCATGTTATAGCCATATTCTTCGCTCCATCGATCCACACATTCCTCCTCATAGATGGTAAGACTCCTTTGCAGCCGTAAGGCCCTGGAGATTTTATAACCGATCTCCCGGGTTCTTTGGAAGGCCTCCATATATTTTTCAAGCTCAAAATGAGAGGTGATTTTTTTCTTCGACCAGTTCAGGGCAACCTGCCCCACGTACTTCCGGTTCAGGGCGTCCCTGTCCTTGCAATACTGAAACAGCGAAACCATTACATCCTCGTCAAAATGATGCTGTTTGAACAAGTTGTCGATAAAGGTATACCATTCTCCCGGCATCCCCCCGCCAAAGAACATCTGGTTCATGGATTGTATGCAGCGGCTGCGTTTTTGATGAAACTGCGTATTGGACAGGGATTCATCGGGGGACGAGACTTCCTTTCGTCGGTACAGGCGGTCAACCTCCCGGGCTTTGATATCGACGAAACTAATCCCCGAGGGGGTTCGGATGATCAGCTCTTCATTTTCCAGCGTAACAAGCGATTCGTTCAGCGTGTCCAGGGAGAAACCGAGTTTTTCGGCGATCTCCTCCAGTTTGCCGACTTTGTTGTTCTTGCACAGAAAAAGCCCGTAAACATACACCTTCACGCATTCGGAAGGCAAGCAGGGCAACTTTTCGCAAATAAATATATCAGGAATTCCGGTATCGGAAAACAGTATGTCCAGATTGGTTTTAAATTCCATTTTTTCTCTCCGATTGTCTGATCGATTCTGGGGGTTATGAACGAAATCATTATATCACAAATCAGAGGACAAGTGGAATTTCATTTCGTACCGATGATGGAAAAGAAAAATATTCTGCTCCAGGCAGGAACATGTAAAAAGCCGGGAAAAAGCGAATATCGCAAAGCCCCGGCTGATTGTGCAGCAATTGTTGGAGTCCGACGAAATGGCCGTGGTCAGTGACACAGCCTCTGTCAGAAACTTCCTTTTCAATGTTTGAAGACAAACCGATGTAGCTGGCCCAAAGGGACTCATTCACAAAGGCTCATCACCTGTAGTTTTCTATGATTTTTTTCACGACAACCTCGTTCTCAATCATCGTCCAGATATTCGGATCCTCCATGCCCAGACGCCACAGCGCTATGCCGTTAATGCCCATGTCCCAGGCCGTTCTGATCTTAACACGGATACTGTCTTCATCCTCAAACCATACCTGATGCTGCTGCCCCTGCGCATCGGTATACGCAAACCAGGGTGTCTGCTGGCGCATGTCGAACTGGATGGTGCTTCCGTATTGTCTGGACAGCTGTATGGCCCGTTCATAGGAGGCATAAGAACTTCTTCCGGCAGCCAGGTTAAAGTCAAAGCCAAAGACCGAAACCGCAGCCGCAATCTTATACCAGGGCATTTTTGTTTTGGTATAGCTGACCACTCTTCGAAACCAGGGTATGGAAACCGGAGGGCCGGGAGGGCTGCCGGGCCAGCCATATTCGTTGTAAAGCATGACGATAAACTCATCCACAGCGCTGCCGATGATTTCATAATTGAATGGGTCGGAGAACGGATTGAAGGGTTCGTCACTGACCCTTGACGGAACCGAAGCTGAAAGGAAATATCCTCCAGACCTGAACTCGTTGGCGATATCCACATAAAGCTGGGCCAGGTTGGCACTGTCCTCGGTGTAGGCATCTTCAATGTCAATATTAACACCATCGAAATTATACCGTTGAATCAGGCTTACCAGGTTCCGGGCAAAGCTGCGCCGGTTCTGCGGTGTGGAAACCAGACGGCGGACCAGTTCCTTGGCCAGATCAGTGCCCCCGGGGCGATACAATAAATTGTGAACGGTTGCGAGAACCTTAATGTTGTTTCTGTGCGCAATGGCTACTAAAACCTGAATATCCTGATCGGTAAACTGGAAAAACTTATCGATCTGCGTGGGATCATTCCGGCTGATTTGATACATGAACAAAGCGAGAGTGGACAGCGATTGCACATTTTCGGTGAAGGATGCGTATGAGCCAGGCAGTCCAGGCCCTTCGGCCAATGTATAAAAGCCGATGATGGGTTGAACCGGCCGGCTGCTGTCATGGGCGTCCAGGGTGACAATATTTTCGGAAATCCAACCCGTTGCTCCATTATACAAACCAACCTGGTACCACCCGTTCCTGTATCCCATAACAGGAAGCCGTGCCCCTCTCACCATCGTTGCGAGGGATGAGAAGTTTGTTCCAGCACCACTTCGAATATTTGCCTGAGCCACATTGACAATCACTTCGGTATAAAAGGGGATCCGGATTCTCTGACCGGCGTATATCTGATTGCCCTGAATATTGTTCAGTTCCACTAATGCCAGAATGGTTGTACTGAACAGACGTGCAAGGTTATACAGGGAATCACCCGGCTGAACGGTATATTGAAATACTCTTCCGGGAACAGGAGGAATATACAGCACCTGTCCGATGCTCAGGCTGGTGCCTGAAAGCTTGTTGGCCTGCTGTAGAATTTCAGCAGTCGTGCCAAAACGCTGAGCAATCCGGAACAGACTGTCCCCAGCGATAACGGTATACCACATCTAAAACACCTGCAAATTCAATTTCTTTATTAGTCAATATATGAAACGGCTGTTGCAGGTGTGACAGGCATGGGGGGCAATCTGCCCGAAAGAAAAAAGCCCGGGCAATTCACTCGGGCGGGTTCAGGGTATCTGGAAGCATTATTAGCCATTTAGAAATATAATCACGTGCGGGGCTATACAATTAAATTGAGCCAAGGTACCTGTCCCTGGTGGTCAAATTGAGCCAAGGTACCTGGGCTCCGCCCAGTGGTCAAATTTTGCCAAGGAAACTGTCCCCATGGTAAAAGTTATTCATTCTCGTTATAAAGCCTGTAGATTACCGTTGCGGCTTGCTGCATATCGAAGTTTCCCCTGGGATACAATGAATTGTTATAGCCCACGAGGATTCCGAGTTTAGCCAGGATAGCCATACTTTCCCTGGCATAATCCGAAACGCTGCCGGCATCGTTAAACTTGTCCAGATCAGAGGGTGAAACCTGAGGAAGCTTTCGTTCTGCAGCCTTTAAAGCTCTGACCACCAGCGTAGCCATGTCCTGGCGGGTGATGTCCTCGTCGGGCCCAAGCCTGTTGTCACCGATTCCATTGGAAACGCCCAGCTTCTTAGCAACCCGCGCAGCCTCACAATAGAATGCCTTCAGGTCCACATCCGAGAAATTACCATTCAGTTCGGCATGTAAATCCAAAGCTTTAATCAGCAAATAAAGGAATTCAGCCCGGGTGATGTTTCGCCCCGGATTGAACTTCTCCCCGTCAATCCAGTCATACAGGCCTTTGGAGGCCAATACCTCTATGTAGGCTTTCGCATAAGCGTCGGAAATGTCCGCATAGGTCTTTTGTTCAAAAGTGACGGCATAACGCCCTGAAAGCGGGGGTATAAAAGAGATCGTACCGGATGAAGCATTATATTTTCCCGAGGGTACAGCAATATCCTTAGTTCCGTTAATATACCGGACAGTGATGTTCTCCGGTTTTTTCAGTTCATCAGGCGTGGGATCATAATTCCACTGAACCGTGTCATAAGTAATCCGGCCTGAGGGATTTAGTTTTTGATAAACGGAAACCTGCAGCACAGGCCGGTTCCCGATCTTATTCAGCAAGTCCCTGTTGATATCGGATTTGTCCGCAAGCGTGACCTTCGTGCGGTTAGCTTCCGTCACTTCCTTTGCTTTGAACTGAAACCAATTGATGTTCATCAGGTAATCGCTGTTCGGGCTGTTTGAACGATAAACCAGATAAAGCTCGTGGGTGCCTGTTGCTTCCGATACGGGGCAGGTCACCGTTTTCCACTCCTGCCAGCCTCCGGTGGGTGAAACATTGCAGGTTCCGATCAGCTTTCCGTCCACGCTGTCCAGCCTTAATTCAATCCTGCCGCCATTGGCCTCACTGGAAACCCTTGCCGAAAAGCTTTCAGCACCTTCTCCGAAATTCACTCCATAATAGGAGGTATAATCTCCGTCCTGAATCCAGCCCACGTTTTTGCCGCCTTCGGCACAGATTTCGCTGTCTACGCCGAACATATCGGTATATTCCTCGGCCTGAATTTGATTATATGCGCTAGCGCCGCCCCCTACCTGCCTGTCATGGACTGTAACGGTAATATCCTCATAATCGGAGTTTTCACCATCGACAACTGCAAAGCGCAGGGTGTATGTACCGCTCTGTGAAAAGGAGGGGGTCCAGCTGAAGGTGCGGGTGACAGTATTGAATTGCGCCCCTTCGGGCAAAGGTTTATAGGGGGAAGTGAAGGCGGAATAGTTCAGGCTTTTTCCTTCGGCTCCGGTGGCATTGATGGTGAAGCTAAGCGATGATCCCTCGTTGACGGATTTGTTTCCGATGACTGTAAGCTGCGGAGCCGAACTCTGCGGGTTTGCTTCTTCCGCTGTATCATCCCATCCGGCTATTTTTGCAAACATGTACCAGGCGGCATATGCCTTCATATTTGCGGTCAGCGGCTGGCTGTGTGCCGAACTGCAATGGAACCACTCCTCATTGAGCTTGTGGGAGTTTTGCCAGCTTTCAGCCCAGTTTTTATCTCTGGAACCGTCGCCGTTCGAATCGTAATGACAGCCGTCATTCACCGCTTTATCCAGATAGAAGTTTCCGTCGGGGTCATAGCTTTCAATATCGGCAAAATCAAACAGGATTTTGTTGTTCTCCCTGCAATACTTACGGATCTGCTCATTGCGGATATGCAGATTGCCTGAAACTCCCGTTCCGTCGGTATGACCGGTCATATACACAAACCTGACCTGCGGAAACTCCTCCTCCAGCTTGCTCATCGCCTTCAGATAATTGTTGATGTACGATTCTGAAGCGCCGCTGACCTGCCCGCACCAGGACCACATCACCACGTTGATGCTGCTGTTGGATTTCAGATAGCTGCTGGTGATGGAAGCCCATGAACTGTCTCCAAGGTCGGTTTTAAAACTGCCCGGGGTGTCCCGCAGATCGAGTGCGTTGCCGCTTCCGCCGCTGTTCCAGGAATAAGTGGAACCCAGAAACTTTGCAAGTCCAGTCAGTCCATCGACAACCTGGCTTCCGTGCGAGGTATGGCCGTAAACAATGTGAAGGGTGGTTTTCGCTTTTTCAATCCATTCTGAAGGGATGCTTTTCAGCCTGGACAAAGTTGCGTTATGATGGTCGGCGATAATTGCGTTTTTCAGGCTGCCGTTGGCACCTGAGGATCCGCCCGTTTCAGCGGCCAGAGAATGGGCCCCTCCGAACAGAAGGGAGCTTACTGCAAGAGCAAGGGCCTGCAGAATTACGATCATTTTTTGAAAAATACCTCTTTTCATCAAAATTCCTCCCAGCTTTCATTTTCATTTGTTGTCCAAAAAAATTCGACAATATTAAAATGCCAAATTACGACAAAACAGGGAACCTATGCTTAACTTAATCTTAGCAACGGTAGCCCGGGACTGTCAATTATTGCTCGCTATTTCTGCGGAAGATGCCTGATAATGCCGCAGTCCTATAAAAATTTACCGCGGGAATGCCGATGATCGTATTGTAGTATACCAATGAACCGGCCCTGTGGCATAAAGGTTTTAGCAATGAATGCCGGACAAAACGGCCGGCATGTTTCTGGAGGACGAAACGAATGAAGCTTGCTGCGAAGAAGCTCCTTGCGGTGATGTTGGCAGCCCTGCTTGCGGCGGGACTGTTTTTCCCGGTGCAATCGGTTTTTGCCGCCCCCAATACGACTTTTAACCCAACCTTCAAATATAATCAGGAAACCAGCAGGTGGAACAT
>JAEZBW010000188.1 GCA_023426765.1 Bacillota bacterium | reverse complement strand
AATGCGCTCCAGCTCTTTTGCGCTGACAATTAAGTCCCCGCCGGTGGAAAAATCCGGCGCTTTCAGAGTATCCAGAAGGTTGATGTTGTCGTTTTTAATGTAGGCAATGGTGGTTTCGCAAACTTCCCGCAGGTTGAAGCTGCAGATATTCGAGGCCATCCCCACGGCGATGCCCTGGTTCGGGTTCACGAGGATGTTCGGAAAAACAGACGGCAGCAGCATGGGTTCTTTCATTGTACCGTCGTAATTATCGGTATAATCCACCGTATCCTTGTCGATATCGCGGAACAATTCGGCTGAGATATCGGCCAGCTTCACTTCGGTGTATCGGGGTGCTGCAAACTTCATATCTCTGGAATAGACCCGGCCCAGGTTTCCCTTGGACTCAACCAGGGGATGCAGCAGCGCGTCATTGCCGGTGGTCAGCCTGACCATGGTTTCATAGATCGCCATATCCCCATGGGGATTCAGCTTCATCGTCTGCCCCACCACATTGGCCGACTTTGTTTTTGCTCCTTTTAAAAGGCCCATCTTGTACATCGTGTACAGCAGCTTGCGATGAGACGGCTTTAAGCCGTCAATCTCGGGAATGGCGCGGGAGATGATGACGCTCATCGCATAAGGCATATAGTTTTGTTTCAGGGTGTCTACGATTTTTTGTCCGATAAATTTCATAGTTACCTTTCACTTAATCTCTTCGGGCTTATGTTTATTTATCAGCTGACATCCAGCATGTCCATGAACTCGTGGCCGTGCTCGGAGATAAAATCTTTCCGTCCCTGCAGATTGTCTCCCAGCAGCATATCAAAAGTTTCCTGTGTCTGCTGGATATCGTCGGGCAATACCTTAATCAGCCTTCTGGTTTCCGGGTTCATCGTCGTCTGCCACATCATTTCAGGCTCGTTCTCACCAAGCCCCTTCGAGCGCTGGATGCTCACCTTTTTACCTTCCAGCCGCCCCATGATCGTGTTTTTCTCTTTTTCATTGTATGCGAACCAGGTTTTATCCTTATAACTGATCTCAAATAATGGTGACTCTGCGATAAACACTTTGCCTTCCTGTATCAGCGTGGGGGTAAGGCGGTACAGCATCGCGAGGATTAATGTGCGAATCTGAAAACCGTCCACATCGGCATCGGTACAGATGATGACCTTATCCCAGCGCAAGTTCTCCAGATCGAAGGTATTCAGGTCCTTGTTGTGCCTGGTTTTAATTTCAACCCCGCAGCCCAGCACCTTCAGCAGATCCACGATGATCTCATTCTTGAAGATACTTTCGTATTCGGCCTTCAGGCAGTTCAATATTTTTCCGCGGACGGGCATGATGGCCTGGAATTCCGCATCACGGCCCATTTTACAGGAACCCAGCGCTGAATCCCCTTCCACGATATATAGCTCACGTTTAGAAATGTCCTTCGTGCGGCAATCCACAAATTTCTTGACCCGGTTTGCCAGATCCACCTTTCCGGCCAGCTTTTTGCGCACATCGATCCGGGTGCGTTCAGCAGACTCACGGCTTCGCTTGTTCACCAGGATCTGGCTGGTAACCCGTTCAGCTTCGTCCTTGTTCTCGATCAGGTAAACCTCCAGGCGCTCCTTCAGAAAATCGGTCATGGCTTCCTGGATAAACTTGTTTGTGATGGACTTTTTGGTCTGGTTTTCATAGCTGGTGACCGTTGAAAAGGAGCTGCTGACCAGCACCAGACTGTCCTGGATGTCGGCAAAGGTGATCTTGGACTCATTTTTATTATACTTGTTATTGTTTTTCAGGTACTTATCCAATTCATAGACAAAGGCATTTTTCACCGCCCGGTCGGGAGCGCCGCCATGCTCAAGATAGCTGGAATTATGGTAATACTCCAGCACATTCACCTCATTGTGAAACAGAAAGGCAACCTGCATTTTCACTTTATATTCAGGTTTATCCTCTCGATCCCGCCCTTTTGCCGAAGCTTCGTAAAACTGCACATTTGTCAGCGCAGAAGCACCTGCCAGTTCTCCAACATAATCCACAACGCCTCTTTCATAAAAGAAGGTCTCACTGGTGTCGGAATGCTCGTCATATAGAATAAACGTAAGGCCCGGGTTTACAACGGCTTGCCGCCGCAGTGTTTCCCGGTAATATTCCATCGGGATTCTGATGTCGGTAAAAACCTCCAGATCAGGCTTCCAGTGCTGGATGGTACCGGTATGCGCATATTTTGCCTTCTCCTTCTTCAGCCCGCCGATGTTCTCTCCCTTTTTAAACTCCAGGGAATATTTAAAGCCGTCCCTGAGAACGGTGACTTCCATAAATTCAGAGCTGTACTGGGTTGCACAGGCACCAAGACCGTTCAGCCCCAGGCTGTATTCGTAGTTTTCCCCGCTGTTGTTGTCATACTTTCCGCCGGCATACAGCTCGCAATAAACCAGTTCCCAATTATACCGCTGTTCATTTTGATTGAAATCGACGGGAATTCCGCGGCCTTTATCTTCCACAGTGATGGAGAAGTCACTGTGGCGGATGATCCGGATTTCATTTCCATACCCTTCCCGGGCTTCATCGATAGAGTTGGACAGAATTTCAAAGAAAGAATGCTGGCACCCTTCAAGCCCGTCGGAACCAAAGATGACACCCGGACGAAGCCTGACGCGATCGGCACCTTTTAACGATACGATGCTTTCATTGCCGTAATTCTGGTTTTCTTTCTTCATTCGTACACCTACACCCCGCTTGATCTGGTTCTATTTTATCGAACTGTATTTCCGGCCTGCAGCGTATTATCGCAGAACCCATGTTCTATTTTATTGTATTACAACAGAACGCTTTACGCAAGCGATATCAGGGTTCACTCGCAGAGTTGACTTAATTATTGTTACTGTTCACAGGCAGCCGCTGAAAGCCATCCGCGGGACCTGTCTCGGGTATTTCACTCCTCTGGCAACAAAGCACGTACCTTTCGACCCGCTCCTGGCTCTTTACGTGTTAGGCAGTAGTGGTC